>JALRKV010000044.1 GCA_023254735.1 Pseudomonadales bacterium
GAAAAACTCAGGGTGGGTGCGTAAATACTCGGCAACCTGTGCGGCGCTGAGCGCCTGCGCGGAATCGCTCTTTGGCGCCATAACGTCCGCATCACTCCCGTTCTTTAAGGCGCTCGATGTATCAGTCGCAATGCCCTCGGAGGAGTTTACGCCTGTCAACTTCGCTGAGTCGTTCGCCGTCGTTACTTTATCGGTCATCGCTATCTGATTCCTATTTAACTATTTCTTCATACTTCTTCATATTTCTGCTAGAGGCAGGCACGAGATTATCGAGCGCTTTGTGCAACGTTAATCATTAGGCAATTCGAGCGTGCCTTCGTAGACAGTAGTAGCCGGCCCTGTCATGAGAACTGGCGTCCCGTCTCCGTGCCAAGCGATTGCCAGTCTGCCGCCGCGAACCTCTACCTCGACCGGCGACGTAAGCAGTCCCTGCCTGCAGCCGCTTACGACCGCTGCACAAGCGCCAGTGCCACAGGCGAGCGTCTCGCCTGAACCGCGCTCGAATACGCGAAGACGAATACGCTGCGCGTCCATCCTCTGCATAAAACCGACATTGACGCCTTTCGGAAAACTGCTGTGCGCACCGAGCGCCGCACCGAGACCCGCTACATCCACTGCGTCTAGGTCACTCACTACGATAACCGCATGTGGATTCCCCATCGACAGTGCCGAGAACTCAACGCGCTGGGTTGTTGACGCGGCCACGAGCTCGCAGGAGTAGCGCCCGTCATCCTCGCTCACCACCTGCTCTGATGCAAAAGGCAGACTCGCCGGGGCGAAGTCTGGTTCTCCCATGTCGACCGTGACCTCGCCGGCGTCTGACAGCTTGAGACTCAGCAGGCGATTGACCGTTTCAACTCTGATGGGGTTTTGCGTGGTCAGACCTTTTTCGTGCACATATTTAGCGAAACAGCGCGCGCCGTTGCCGCAGTGTTCCACCTCACTGCCGTCGCGATTGAAAATGCGGTAGCGAAAATCGGCGTCGGGTCGGGTCGCAGGCTCAATCTGCAAAAGTTGATCGAAGCCGATGCCGCGCTGCCTATCGGCAAATAGCGCAATCTGCTCGGCACTTAGGCTATGCGGCTGCGAGACACAGTCGACCACGATAAAGTCGTTACCAAGGCCGTGCATTTTCGTAAAGGGAAGTCGCATCTTCTAGTTATCGGCCGGTTGCCGATTCGCTGTCGGGTTGGCTTTTGGCGCCTAATTGCAAAAGTGACTCTAGGGACAGCTGGTGGTCGATTGTCTCCCGCGCGCGGACAATCTGAAATACATCGCCGTCCACCATCACTTCAGCGACGCGGTTTCGGGTATTGTAATTGGAACTCATTACGAAGCCGTAGGCACCCGCAGAGCGCACCGCCAAAAGGTCGCCGGCTGCAATCCTGAGCGGGCGATCTTTACCCAGAAAGTCGCCAGATTCGCACACTGGCCCGACGACATCGAATTGGAGTTCTGGGCGCGATTCGTCAGCTCTCAGTTCGACCGGAATGATCTTCTGCCACGCGCCATAAAGCGCCGGTCGCAAAAGGTCGTTCATCGCGCCATCGACGATGGCAAAATTCTTATGCTCATTACATTTTATGTATTCGACGCGCGTGACGAAAACGCCCGCGTTCGCCGCGATCGAGCGGCCAGGCTCGACCATGAGCGTGAGATTGCGCGAGGCGAAGCGACCGCGGACCGCAGCAATCAACTCGTCCGGCAGAGGAGGCTCCTCGCCATCATAAGGGACGCCGAGGCCGCCGCCCATATCAAAATGCTTGAGATGAATACCCTCTGCTGCCAGTGTGTCGACCATGACGAGTAGCCGATCGATAGCGTCGAGAAATGGCGCAACGCTCGTGAGCTGCGAGCCTATGTGGCAGTCGATACCGACTAATTCGAGCCCCGGCAGGGCGGCTGCGCGGCGATAAACACCGAGCGCGGCGTCGCTAGCAATGCCGAATTTATTCTCTTTGAGTCCGGTAGAGATGTAAGGGTGTGTGCCGGCATCAACGTCTGGATTCACTCGCAGCGAGATTGGCGCAACAATGCCCGCTGCGGTCGCGATGCGGCTGATACGCTCTAGCTCTGCTTCGGATTCGACGTTAAAGCAGTGGATACCGACATCAAGCGCGAAGCGAATCTCGTCTTCAGTTTTTCCAAGGCCAGAAAAGATCGTTTTTGCTGGGTCGCCGCCCGCACGGAGGACGCGCTGAAGCTCTCCACCCGACACGATGTCGAAGCCCGCGCCGAGACGAGCGAGCACATCAAGCACCGCTAGGTTTGAGTTAGCCTTAACGGCGAAGCAGATCAGACTCGGCTGGTCGGCAAGCGCTTTTTCATACGCACGATAGTGACGTTCGAGCGTTGCGCGTGAGTAAACATAGCAAGGAGTGCCAACGGCCTCCGCGATCTCGGAGAGCGGCAGATCTTCGGCGAAGAGGCTCTCGCCACGATAGTTGAAATGATCCATTGTTTGGTCTCTGAGTCGCTTTGCTAGTAAAACTGCGCGCTGATCGCTTGCGTTTGTTCGGGTCGCGTAAGGCCGCCTTTCTGCCCGCAGCCGCCAAGCAGGCTCGTGAACAGGCACAGAATAAGCAGCGCTCGGGTCACGCCGGCTCGCTTCGGCAGCAACCGCCGATCGTCAACTAAGCGTCTGCAAAATCTCATGTTGTTTTTGGCCTCTTATAGACTCGTAAAACGGTCACTTTTCATAACCGTGCGAGAAAAAGAAGTATAACTGCGAGAATCGA
>JALRKV010000066.1 GCA_023254735.1 Pseudomonadales bacterium
ATTCGCAAAGGTGATACCGTCGTGATCATAAGCGGCGGAGAAAAAGATACAGATAAGCGTGGTGAGGTCATTCGGGTCCTCCCCGATGAGCACCGAGTCGTGGTGCAGGGCATCAATCTTCGCAAAAAGCATCAACGCCAGGAACTAGCAGCGCGTCCTCGCCACCTGTCAACTTCACGATGACCGCGGCGAGCGCAGTCGCGAAGGCCTCCGCGCGCTCTGATTCATCATCACCCGAAACCTGAGTTTGATGGCTATAAAGGCCTTCGATCTGCACCGCCTGTACGGCAGGAGAAAACAAGAATCCAAAGACTAAACCGACGGCAAGACAGCGCGCTAGCAGCCTGTAGAGAGACGCGGGGTTTGAGAGGATATTCATGCGTAAGAATCATACTGCAATAGCGAGCCTTAACCTAGTTCCCAGCACAACACACGCCAAAGCTCTTTAATTCAATCATTGCGATGCCACGCATTTAAGACTGACTGCGTGAACACTTCTTGCTAAAATTGGTGCCTTAAGTCGAAACGCTCGCTGAGCCTCGTTCGACAGTGCCAAAATGAATCAGACGCGCCGCCACTAACCGAGGAAAACCCATGACAACCGCCAAAGACGGTAGCAACAGCAACACGGCAACAAAGCCCGAACGCACCGCGCTCAGCTACCGAGATGCAGGAGTCGATATCGATGCAGGCAACGCGCTCGTCGAAAATATCAAAGCGGTAACCAAACGAACTCATCGCCCAGAGGTAATGTCTCAGATCGGCGGATTCGGCGCGCTGTGTGAAATACCTGCAGGTTATAAGCAGCCGGTTCTAGTCTCTGCCACCGACGGCGTCGGCACAAAGCTACGACTAGCAATGCAGATGGGTAAGCACGACACCATCGGAATAGACCTCGTCGCGATGTGCGTCAACGACCTCATCGTCTGCGGAGCAGAGCCTCTTTTCTTCCTCGATTACTACGCAACCGGGGGACTCAATATCGCCACCGCGACCGATGTTGTGACCGGTATCGGCAAAGGCTGCGAGCTTGCCGGCTGCGCACTTATCGGTGGTGAAACCGCGGAGATGCCGGGCATGTACGAGGGTGAGGACTATGACCTCGCGGGTTTTGCCGTTGGCGTGGTCGAGAAATCCAAGATTATTGATCCATCGAAAGTAAAAGTGGGGAATGTGCTAATCGGCCTCGCCTCCTCTGGCCCCCACTCTAATGGCTACTCGCTCATTCGCAAAGTCATCGAGCGCAGCGAAGCAGACCTTAGAGCACCTTTCGAAGAATCGAGCCTTGGCGAAACCTTGCTCGAACCAACAACTATTTACGTGAAGACTCTCGCTTCGCTCGCGCAAAGCATAGAGATAAATGCGCTAGCTCATATTACCGGCGGCGGCTTTACTGAGAACATACCGCGCGTGCTGCCTGACGATGCACAGGCCGTAATCGACCTAAATGCGTGGCAACGCCCCGCGATATTCGATTGGCTGCAGACCGAGGGCAACATCAGCGAGAGTGAGATGCTTCGTACATTTAACTGCGGCATTGGCATGATTTTATGCGTCGAAGAGCGCGAGGCTGATCAGGCGCTGACTCTCCTTAACGCGGGCAGCATTGCCGCCTTCAAGATTGGCTCCATTCGCCAGAAGGCAAATGCCACCGCCGAGTCGGTCGTCTACGCGTAATCGTGACTCTCTTCACTGACCAAAAAGAGAGCGGCCGCTGCTCTGTTGTTGTCCTTATTTCAGGCAGCGGTAGCAATCTCCAAGCGCTTATCGATTGCGCCGACGAGGGAGGCTATTCTATTCGCGCCGTGATCTCCAACAAAGCCGATGCGTTTGGTCTAACCCGCGCCAAACAGGCGGGGATACCGACTGCGCATTTGTCGCACTTGGCCTTCGCTACGCGCGAAGAATTCGATTCGGCCCTCATGGATATAATCGATCAATTCGAGCCCGACCTCGTCGTGCTAGCTGGTTTCATGCGCATACTGTCAGCTGCGTTTGTTTCGCACTACGCTGGGCGCTTACTCAATATCCACCCCTCTTTGCTACCCGATTTCGCTGGAGTAAACACGCATCAGCGCGCACTAGATGCGAAAGTGACACGGCACGGTGCGAGCGTGCATTTTGTTACCGAGGAGTTGGACGGCGGACCCGTTATAGCGCGGCATAGTGTTCCCGTCACACAGACCGATACGGCAGAGTCTCTTGCCGCCCGCGTATTGCAACAAGAACACACGCTTTACCCTAAGGTAGTAGCTTGGTTCGCGGCAGGTGAGTTGAGAATGACGGAAAGCGGAGCGCAGCACACCCGTATCCCACTACCCGATACGCAAGACTTCGACTGAAGGCTACTGTAGCCTGTGCGGGGAGTTTCGAGTAGTACTGGAGTCAGACGCACTATCTCGCTCGTCGTTCGAACCCGACTCAAGCCCATCCTCTTGTAATCTCGACAATTTATATTTACGCATCTTCTCGACGAGGGTCGTCCTACCGATGCTTAGTCGGTCCGCCGCTCGGGAAACAACGCCACTGCTGTCGTCGAGGGCTTTTTCGATTAAGTCGCGCTCCAAACGAGCTAAATACTCTTTTAGGTCGAGACCTGCCAGGGGCAGCCCTTCGGGTACGAACGGCTTCGTATTCGAGTCAATTGCCTGCGCGTCAGCAAGACTATCGGGCGCGCCTGTGTCATGCGACGCCTCGCGTTTCTCTGCAGCTGCTACCAACTTCTCCGGCAAATCCCTGACACCCACAATGCCGTGAGGATAGAGTATGGCCATGCGTTCGACGAGGTTAGCAAGCTCACGCACGTTGCCGGGCCAGCTGTGCTTAGCCAATACCGCAATGGCGTGGGAATTAAAACGTACCGATCCCCGCCCTTCGCGCTCGAGCGTGTGCTGCGCGATCCGCGCGAGGACGTCCACGCCGAGCTCGCGGCAGAGCTGTGGGACGCGGCCGACCTCGGCGACGCGTGCGCGCGCCTGGTCGCGGTCGTCGGGTTGCCGGATGACGATCTCGGGGAGCGGATCGTCGCCTTCGTGGTCGGCGATGTCGTCGAGGATGACCTGATCACACTCGTCGGCGCGACGCTCTCGTCCCACAAGCGTCCGAGAGAGATCCGTCGGGTGGAGGCCCTTCCCCGAAATGCCCTCGGCAAGGTGCAAAAGGCGCTCTTGCGGAATCGTTGAGACTCGCGCGGCGTACGCAACTGAAACAAGTTTAGACTTCGCATCTCAAGCCCGTACTGAAGGAAAACCCTGATGAAGAAGTTGTTCGCTGTTGCTGATGTGGGCGCGCTGACCCTGTCCGCTGGGGTTGAGGGTTATTTCCCCTACACGATCGTGGCGTCGGCCTCCAGCTGACCCCGACCCTCATCGTTCTGATGCCCCGGCCGACGGCCGGGGCATCAGCCGTTCTCGCGTCTGGTGACCGCTCGTGCCAACACTCCGGCCGCCAGCGAGATGCCCCCGCCGATGAGCGCTTCGATGGGAAGAGCGAGTGTGAGCGTGACGCAGCCGACAAGGCCGAGCACCGCGATCGACGGGTGCCAGATGCGGGCCTCTCGCGGCATCGCCAGCGCGGAGGCGTTGGTGATCGTGTAATAGGTCAACACAGCGACTCCCGATACCGCGATCGAGGAGCGGAGGTCGATCGTGTTGACGAGGATCAGCACCACCGCGACCACGGTCACCTCGGCGCGGAGCGGAATCGCGCGCCTGCCGTCCACCACGGAGAGCAGTGACGGCAACTCGTGCCGTCGAGCCATGGCGAGCACGGTCCGCGACACCCCCGGCAACAGGTTGAGCAACACCCCAGCGCACGCGATGGCGGCTCCGACCGGGACGAGCGGTCCGAGTGCGCTGAGGGCTCCGGACTCGATCACCGTGCGAAGTGGGGCGGTATCGCTTGGGAGGGTCGCTGCCGGAACGGTGGCTACCACCACGAACGCAACCAGCGCGTAGATCGCGAGGACGAGGGCGAGCGCCCTTGGAATAGCGCGCGCAATCGTTCGCTGCGGATCGCGAACCTCCTCGCCCAAGGTGGCGATTCGCGCGTAGCCGGC
>JALRKV010000086.1 GCA_023254735.1 Pseudomonadales bacterium
GTTGGTCTGCCGTATCTCATGGTTATCGGCGTTGCCGGGGCGAAGGCATGGCTGAATCGGAAACAGCAACGCACTGGCGACTTAGCGAGCACGCTCGGCGTCGAGAAAAACGCGCTGATTTTGGTCTCAGGGTTTGCGCTGATTAATCTCGGTATTCTCATCGGCTTTGTGTTGGTGACGCGCTTTGTTTCTGCACGCTACGGGATGTTGCTAAGTCTGTTGGTTGCTTTGCTTATCCCTCTGCTGCTGTATCGCGCGTTCGAAGCGGTGCGTGGTCGCCGCATCGGCGTCGCTGTAGTGCTGCTCTTTACTTATTGTTTAGTCGATTCGTTTGTGAGCTTTGGCGAGCGTAAAACGTATTTAGAAGAGTCTGTCGACTGGGTGCGAAGCAACGACACAGACGCGCCATTGCTAACGAATAATCACACCTTGGCCTACGCGAGCGAGCGCGTCGAAGCGTACGACAAAACGCCACGGTATCTATCGCTACAAACATTGCAAGAAGCCAGCACGAATACGCTACTGGTGATCGAGCTTAACGCGCAGATGCGCGAGACTATTCAGCTGCTTGTGGAAAATGGCGTGGCCGAAAATGTTATTGGCTTTCCCGCGCAGTCGCCTCGCATCGGTATCTTTCGCCGACTCTAACGCGGGGCGAAGCGACTACCAGTCATCAACCTCTTCACGCTTGCTAACCAGCAGATCGCCCAAAATAAGGTAATTTAGATCGGTTCCGTGGAATGCGTTTAGCGCGTCTTCAGGAGTGCAGACCAGCGCCTCGCCGGGACGATTGAGCGCTGTGTTGATGAGCAGCCGTTGGCCGGTGGCTTCGGCGAATTGACTAAGCAGGCTATAGAAATCAGCGTTGCTGTTTTCGCGCACGACTTGCAGACGCGCGGTGCCATCGACATGCACGATATCGGGGTAAGACTCACGGAACTGCGGCTTAGAATTTACGCTCAGCGCCATCGCCTCGTCGTGTGAGCGTAAGCTGCCGCGGTCGATGTAATCATCGGCTGCACTTTCGAGGAGGCTTGCTGAAAACGGCCGCCAGCTTTCACGAAATTTAACGAGCTTGTTGATGCGCTTCGCGATGCCGGGCTGTGAGGGATCGGCGAGAATGCTGCGATTGCCGAGCGCGCGTGCGCCGAACTCCATGCGGCCGCGGAACCAGCCGATCACCTCGCCTTGCCCTAATAGCTCGACCGCTTTGGCATGTGGGTCTTCGAGGATCTCCCATACCGGTTTTTCTCGATGTCCTTTACACGCCTCGACGCATTGATTGCGCGTAAATTTTGGCCCAGTAAAAAAATGCGTGCATGGCTTGAGCGGCGCTCCCTGCTTTGATGCGACAAACGCCGCCGCGCCGATCGCAGTCCCTGCATCACCGCTTGCGGGATTGATGAGTAACTCTTTAACGCCGTCAATCTCGCCTAGCTTTTGGTTGAGTCGAATATTCAGCGAACTTGTGCCGGCCACTGCAAGACGACCTGTTTCGTGAATCATGTCGCCCAAATAGCTCTTCACTATTTTTACCGCGAGGGATTCATACAATGCCTGAATAGCGGCCGCATAGTGCACGTAGGGGTCGTCTACTAAGTTACCCACTCGGCGTGGGCCGAGCATGTCTACCAATTGCTTACTAAAATAGTGTCCCTTCGACTGCGCTTTGAATCGCCGGAGGCCAACCGTGCCGACCAGGTGATTATTGATTTTGAGGCGGCGTCCGTTGAATTTTGCTAGCGAGGTGAGATCGTATTTTTCTGGATCGCCAAACGGAGCGATGCCCATCACTTTAAACTCGCCATCGAGCGCCTCGAAGCCGAGGTAATCGGTCAGCGCCGCATACATACCTGCAAGCGAATCAGGATTATAAAACTCCTTCACGCGGACAATTTTTCCTGCCTCGGCATAGCCTAAGAAGATCGCCGAATATTCGCCTTTTGCATCGCTACAGAATATTGGTGTGCGACCTTCATAGGGATTGATCAGCGCGGCACTCGCCGCGTGCGCAAGCTGATGCTGAACTGGCACGACCTGAGAAGATGCGGTCGGAATGTGCAGCTTGTCGAGCAGACTCGACAGGTCGCGGCGATAACGGCGATAACGGCGGTTGCCGTTAAGCACACTATCGATCGCGCGGTCGGGGGCATACCAGTGGCGATAAGCGTAATGCCAGCGGGCTTTGGTAAACAGGCTTATTGGCGCAAAAGGAATCGCGACCTGCGTAATATCTTGGCCGCGCACGCCTCCGATCTGCATACAGGCACGAGCGGCGAGATAGGGCGCTGCGTCGCGTGCGTGCTTACGCCGAATGAAGCGCTCCTCTTCGCAGGCCGCGACTAACTCCCCATCTATGTAAAGCGCAGCTGCGGGGTCGTGGCCGATGGCGCCGGCGAGGCCTAGGATGATGTTGGACATAAGGCTGCATCCTGCAAATCAGAAAAAGAAGACGCGTGCTTCAGCTCTGATTCTAACAGGAAGGGAAGTCTTCGGGCGCTTTTTTAAACTAGCCGAAGAAGTTGAACCTTTGATCATCGTTAAACGGAAATGCGCCAACAATCTCCCGGTTCTCTAGCCCAAGGTATTCTCGCAGCGCGGTGTGCACATGGCTTGTCACCATTTTCGTGCCAAATCCCGACGCTTTGAGAGTGGCAGGGTCGATCTTAATTGCGTTTTGTCCTTCATCAGAGCCATCGACGTAACGATTGGTATAGCGCTTACCCTTCTCCATGATGATGTAGCTACCAACGGACCAGTGGTCCTTGCCTTGCGCAGAGTTGTAGTAAGGGGTCCGTGAGAAATCACTGCCGACAATAACGAGCAGACGATCAGCTATCCCTGCCTCCTCTGCGGCTTCCCACAGATAATCGATACCCGAAGTGAGCTCATTTAGGTTAGTCGTTTGCTCAGAATCGTTATCTTCATGGCTATCAAAACCGCCCTGGCTTAGGTCCGCGGTGGCGCTGACGCCGGCTTTAAACGCCGCGATGGTAAACTGCGCCTGCTGCTTAAAATTACCGTTCATACTATTCGGCTCCCACTCGTTGTCTGCGGGCAGCATTTCTGCGAACTCGCTAAGGGGATCCATGTTTTTGAGCGAGCTAAGATACGCTTCGCGCGCGCTACGGTTACCCGCAGTCAAAGAGAACGAATCAATTTGATGCTGCGTGTCGTTCTGATGCAACTGCTTCACGAGAGACCACAACTCTGAGTTAATCATTGGACGAGAGTTGTCGTAGTTTGGTCGGAGCAGTCTGCCAATGTTGGTCACGGACCAACCGAGCTGCGTAGCCCTCACAAGATTTTCCGTACGATTAAAGCCACCGAAGGTGACATAGGACATGGGTAAGTTCGGCGCATAAACGGCCGAGTACATTGCTGTCAGTGTTGGATAGCCTAATGCCGTACGACCACTCCAATTGACCGTTTCGCCAATGGAGTGCGAGTTAGTAAGTGAATCGACTCCGTTTATGACGAGCATGCGGTCAGCGTATTTTTTGAAGAACGCCTCGTTGTTTGCAAATGGCGCGTACTTAATATTTCCGCTGGTTTGTGTTTCGTTGTTAGTCGACCAAGCCGTGATTGCAGGTTCGCCGCGTTGATTCACCTTAGGATCACAAAAGCACGTCACATCCCAAGCACCGCGCGCCTGCACGGTAACAACAAACTTGCCGCTAAACGGCGTAGCTGCTTCGCCGAGCAATGGAAATGCCGTTGCGAAGGGGGCAAGAGAAGCTAGCTTTAGAAAATCACGTCTCGTTTTCATACTCTACCTGTTTCTATTTTTCGCTGCTCTATTCGTGCAAGTAATCGTAATGGCTCAGCATATACATCATTACCGCTGTCCAGGCGTATTTGGTTCCAAGGGGGTCCTGCGTGAACGGTCGCAAGAGCTGGCCTTTGATATTCCAATCGTCTTCGTAATGATTTCCGTTGGGTGCAGGCGATTTATACGATTCGACTTGCTCTTTGCTCAGCAGGTCCCAGTCGAAATAACCGTCGTTCCAAATATTGCAGTTCTCAAATTCCCACTCTGACCCATCACCTTCTTGCTCTGCTGTTAGCGCAGCAGCAAAGATCTCATAGACTTGAGTGACCTCGTCTGAATCTACCGCGAGGCGAGTTCCATGCAATTTTTCAAAAAGTGCGCTTATCTGTCTTTTTATTAGCTGCGCGTTCTTGGTGTTTGAACTCAAGATCGGTTGTTGTGTTTTCACCGCAACTGCAAGCTCGAGTAGGTCAGGTCTACTTGGCATTAGCTGAGCAGCCATTACGGCCTCTATTCGGTATTTTCCAGTTTCGCGCGCGTTTAGCTCAAAGCTAACTCCTCCACCGTAGCAGTGACCAAGTCCGTCGCCACCTGTGTGACAGTTTTGCCGTCCACCGTTCATCCATGCATTAGGGGGATACAGACGGTTATCATTCCCTTGGTATGTTAGTCGTTGGCCCGAAGGAGAAATCACCGCAACCGAGGAGATCCAGAGAATGCGTTGCTCAACGCAGCTTGAGCCATCCCAGTCGCACTCGGGATTATTAAACGTGAGCGACACCTCTCTCAGGCCTGGCGTGAGGTCCGCGTTCATCGATATTGTTTTCCAGTCATCCTTTGCTTTCGACGGCAGAGCAAGCGTCGCAAACGCATCGACTTGAGGCTGAGTAGATTCGTCCACCAGAGCCAGGAGCGATCTTTGCTCGATCGGGAGCGCAAACTGTCGTGCGACTGCAATGCACGCACTCTCGGTCGCGTGAGTCATTAGGATGGAGGTCATCGTAGGTGTGAGCTCGATAGCGCGAGAGGTGACCGCCTCTGAATCGATGCCGCCCAATAACACGGCTAATTGCTCGTACTCCGAAAAATCTTTGCCGCTCGGGCTTGGGTACGTTCGCCAAGCGACACCTGTCAGCGCACGCGTCTTCCTCGCCAGCTGCTGAGGTGTAAGTAGCTGGTCGCTACCAAATTTAGCTTCGTAGTGCGCGCTGTCGAATGCATAGCTTTGCACCGAATCGCCGCTAAACCATGGGGACATAAACATCTCGACTAGCATGTCTTTCGCGTTCATGCCCGCTGAAAGAGCTTCGGCAAAGTCCTCGATGGCCTCTTGCTGTGCACGGTAAGCGGCTAGCTTTGCTGCGTAGCCGTTGTCCGCTTCGACGGTTGGTTTATCGAGCAGCGGCTTGCCGAATATCGGCGACCACCAGAACGCGGCGGAAGCGGTTTTAAATAACGGCTCTTCAACAATGAGTTCTCCAAGCGATCGAAGTGTCGAGTGACGCTCAGTAATTTTGCTGTCAAACAAACCAGGTTCGCGCATGTCGCGATACCAAAGATCGCCCTGGCGGTACGGAGAGGGTGAACCGTCGGGAGGATATTTATAAAAGCCGTCTAACGCATCTCGGCCATCGCCACTGCCGCGATAGAAATTTTCATCGTCCCAATTTTGAAACGCACCTGCGACTGGGTCGAGCAGTGCATGGCACACAGTACAGTTAGGGTTATTCATCGTGGGGTTGTTGCGATCGCTCAGCGAGGCTTCATCAGTTGGCCGCTGCGAAGATTTTTCGATGTCGATGCCAAGAAAGTGATAGAAGGTCCAGCGTGCACGCGCGCGATTACGGTTGGTCGCCGTGGTTGGATAGCGCGATAAAAATCCGAAGTCGGTTAGCAACCCTGCGTGCGGGAAATCCTGAAGTGGCTCGCCAATCGCGCGATAGGTACTGTTAGAGTTTTCGCGAAACTCTACTTCCTCGAGTGCGCTGTTGTAATAATAACCCTGAACCACCGAGGGCTTAAAAATGTCGTCTCCCTCGTCTGGCGAAAACGTCGCGGTTCCCTCTAACCACGTGTTCATCGTGCGGTTCATCATCATGTAATCGGCTGTCAAGATTTCCGAATACGGCAGTTCATTTTCGATCACATAAGCGACGAGTTCTCCACTTGTACGCTTAAGGTCTTCTCGTATTTGCCACTCAACAGTAGACCCCGTGTCGTTAATCGCCTCTGACGCTTTGAGGTTATGCAACTTTAAAAAGTGGCTGTACGCAGTGTTGAGCGCGTTCTGCGTTCCCTCTGTCAGTAACCGGTCGTTTACGCTCGTTACCACAAATTCTCTAAAGGCAGGACCCTGCATAAGGTTGCGCAGCGCGACTCTTAACGTTGCGTCTGACACTACGGCATCGCGCTCTTCCTGCGTAGGTAATCTGCCCTGCATAAGCAGCGTCGCACGACGCAGGGTTGCTTCTCGGGATTCGAGTGTCACCTCGGTTAAGAAGCTTGCTTGTCTTGCGCTGGCACCGTCGCTAGATCCAGAGAATGCATAGTAAGTAGGATTATCCAACTCGTTGATCTCACTAAGCACGCGCTCGAAAGCGGCGTAGCCTTCACTATCCTGACTCAGCTGCATGCCGCCCGCGTGCCCTTCGCCCCCGCTAATCTTGGCCAGCAGAAGATCCTGCCCTTTCTCTTTGATATAGGCAGATAGCGATGCGAAATTATTAAGCGCCGAGGCCACATTCGTGCGCTGAAACTGGAGCGCGGAGTTTCGAGCAAGACCACCCTCGACATGGCACAGGACGCATTTTGCTTGGACTACCGCTGTTTCGAGTTCGGCCTCGAAAGTTTCAGCGGCCTGTGACGAGGTGTCGTCTGGCAGGCTATCCGATTTAGAAATCGCGAGCTGCGCCGGCTCGGGTGTGAACAGCAAACGGTTTTCACCTTCGACGCCATAAGCCACAAAGTAAAGGTAGCTGCCCGATTCGGACATCTTGCCATCTAATAAGGTAAAGCGATTGGTGCTCTCTAGCGTTTGGTTTGTTGTGAAGGGCGTGAGGTCTTCTATGGTGCCATTCCAGGGTGCGTAAGAGCCGTCTTCTGTGAGCTTAAAGAACTTACCACCGGCAACAATGACCGTATAGACGCTTGCCTTGAGTCCTCGATGGGATGCCTGCGGCGCAACTGCGAGAGAAAGCTCAATATCGCTGGAGGTCGTGAGTGCATTGGCTAATTGGCCTGACGTGATAGACAGTTGAAAAGTGCTGCTGGACGCGCTTCCGTCAGTGGTCGCTGAACTGATTGTGGCGATTTGAGTCGTGGTCGCCGCGAAGGTGGCCGTGGCGAACGACAATAGCCCCAAAGCCACAAGTGCGTGAGAGAGGCGGGGTAAGAACTTCATGAGTCTCATCTTGTTGAGTCACCAATTATGCGTAGGCGGGATAGCTAGCAATTATGCCGTTTCAATTAGATTTTGCAACTTCTCTGGAGGCTAAAATTCAATTAAACCCTTGTTTTAAATAAGAAATGTTTCCTTCTTCATGGAGTCTAGATCGTCAAAGTTTCAGTTATTCTTTTAAAGAAGACTGTTTGAATCAAGTAGTGCCGTTAGCTAAAGGATTTTTTGCGCGCTGCTGTAAAAAAGTCTACGTCTAATTTTAAAATCAGGACCAACCACATCGGGGCCTGGATAATGGGTT
>JALRKV010000079.1 GCA_023254735.1 Pseudomonadales bacterium
CTTGCGTCAGGTGTCAAAGGCGCGAAGTTCTGCCACAACGCACGCTTTATCGCCGTGGCCAACAGTTATGAGGCCATTCAGAAAATGGCTGCCCTCGCAGTAGCAGAGGCCGAAAAGACAATCGGCCTCTAATCCGGCTCACACTTTGGGGATGTGAATATCGCGGGCGAGCCGTTTCAACGCGGCAGTCCGATAAGGTGCGTTTGGCGCGCCATAGCCCGTATAGTCACCTGTGCGTTGGATAATTTCGAAGAAGAAGCCATTGCCGTATGGGCGGCTATAGAGCTGATAGTAGGCCCCTTTTTGTCCTCGTCATAGAGGATGTTAGCTGTCTTCAAGCGAGTAATTTCCCCGCTTAGAGACCCACGTGCATTCTGATCGGCGAAATAGTTTTCAAAGATCGGAAGTGCCAGCGACAGCGCGCTGGTCGGCGACGGACATAACAGTCGAAAGACGCATCCGAACTTTGTCTTATGCGAGAGTAAGGAGCATAATATCTCCTCCGTTTATATGCCAGTGCTTCTATGTAGGCAGATGAAGCATCAGGAGGATGCTGACAGATAAAAATCTAAATCAACAGGCGACATTCACTTTGTATGTAAATTCGTTATAAATCTTACGTCGACAAAATAATCGATTACCTTAACTCATGCCGCCGCACTGAGACCATTGGCTCACTTTGCGAAAATTTGGAGACTATGCGCCACACCGCCGTTGATATGAGCACGCAAGATGGACTCTGCCGTGTCGGCATCTCTATTCAATGCCGCATCAAGCAAGGCCTTATGCTCAGCGCTCGCGACATCGCCACGGAATGTCAGAAGGCGCATTTGGTAGCGGAGGTATTTGTCGAAAACGATGCCGTGGACTTGCAGCAATTCGGTCGAACCACAGGCAGAAATCAGTGCCTGATGGAACTCCCAGTCGTATTGCTTCCATGCTTCCCGAGCGCTGTCATCACCTGACTGCATACGCTTTTCCATCTGGGACAGCTTGTAATGCGCCGAAATAACATGCGCCTCCCAATCCGTTGTCCCTTCCGCCAGTGACTGCCGAAGAGCGTAGCACTCCAATAGAATGCGAAGGTCCGCGATTTCCTTGAGGCCTTCCTTGGAGATGGGCGCCACAATGTGACCGCGCTTTCCTTCGGCCACAACAAAGCCTTCAGACACAAGACGGTTCAGAATCTCGCGCAGCGTCGGGATCGACGCGCCATAGGTTGCCTTGAGGTGAGAAAGCCGAATTTTCGAATTAGCATCCAAGCGACCAAAAACGATGTCGTGACGCATTACGCGGTAAATATCGTCCCCAAGTTTGCTCATGATAACCCCTAACTCCACGCCTTCCCTCAGACGAGCGGAGGATAAACAGGTAATTGGGAAGTGCAACAGACTTGACCTAAATCGATTATATGCCAATGATCAGGTCTAACTAAAGGCAAGAAAATGCTCCACGATACGCTTCAAGACCCGTCCAAACTAACCCGTGCAAGCCGCGTCTCAAACGAGATACGCGACGCTATTATTGCGGGCAAAATGAGGCCAGGCGCGAAGGTAAACCTTGATCAACTCCGCGAAGAATACGGCGTATCGCTGTCACCGATCCGAGAAGCGATTTCCAGATTGGTTGCTGATCGGCTCGTTGAATTTGAAGACAAAAAGGGGTTCAGGATTGTCCCTCTTGGCATGGCTAACCTGCTGGAGATCACCCGTCTACGTGCGGACCTCGAAGCTCTCGCTCTTAAACACGCGATAGCGATAGGAACGCTTGAGTGGGAAAGCAAAATTCCAGCTGCGATCCACCACATGAATAATTCCACGGGGACCAATCAGACGGACGCACATGACCTGTTCCACGCAAGTCTGATTCGTGGATGTGCGATGCCGATGCTACGCGATTTGTGCGTCATGCTTGGCAATCTCCACAAACGATACGCAAACATCCTGAACTATGATGGAGCAGGACGGGACATAGCTGGCGAACACGCCGCGATTGCTGACGCGGCTCTCGCCCGAGATGCGGAACTCGGCCCAACCCTGCTCGCCCGACATATTGAACGCACGGGCAATGACCTGAGCGCTCTATTCGAAAAACGCGACAAAGATTTCACGTGAGGAGAACACCATG
>JALRKV010000025.1 GCA_023254735.1 Pseudomonadales bacterium
ACCACCGAAGTCTAGTTCCATGCCGGGGGTATCGAAAATAAGTAACGGGGCCTCCCAATCGAGCCGATCCCATCCGACGCGCTGGAGCAACGCGGCGAGCACGTCTGGGTCGGGCAATTCGGTTTGGCCCTCGGGCTGGAAGTTCCACGCGCGCCTGAGCAGCCCCGATGTGATATCAAAAAGGCCGTCGCTTTCGACGAAACAGGATTGGGCATAGTCCAGCAGGGCGGCAGTTTCGTCATCAACGGTGATGGCGCCGCCCGCGTCAGCGACGCTGTTAATTTCGCTTAGCAAGCTGTCGGGTAGGTAGCGCGAGTATTTGCTTTCGAGTCGTGCAACATCGGTGATGACCGCTTCGCTAACACTGCGTGCGTGGTCTGAGGACTGCGCGTAGAGGCTTATCGTGCAGCGGGTACCCATAGCCTGAAAATCGACATCGAATAGCGTCAGGTCTGCGGGGGTTTCGCTCATCGATTTATAACCTGTAAGTTGTTTGAGGAGTGAAGGACAGTGTGCGCGACGACTTGTCAGGCAATCGAATAGCGCCTGCTAGAAAGTAAAATCGATGCCTGCGCTCAATCGCGTAAAGTTGATTAGCCCCGGGCTAGTTTGCCCTGCCCCGCCGAGACTCGCGTCGGCGCGATAGCGCTCGCCGCTCACCACAAACGTGTAGTTGCCAACGCGCGCATTCAGCTTGAGTCCGGCGCTCAGCGCGCCGTAGCTACTCAACCTAAAGTCGGCGGAGTTGAAATCGGTCGCCTGCAGAAAATCGCTGGCCGGCGTAAAAAAATTTGCGGCGTCCTGCTGATAATACCGCAGACTCGGCACGAGGGTGATCGTGCGCTTAAAAGTTTTGTGCAGCGACAGATCAAGCGTGTGCGAACTCACGCCGAAATCGTCGTCATAGTAACGGTAGTTAGCGTGCAGCGCGCTGGTCTGCGGACGGAAGTAACGCCGCCACGACGTGGTCCACGTAAACTGGTTGCGCTCTTCGGGCCTGCGGTCGACGAGCTTGTAAGGATCGCTCAGAAAACCCGAAGCGCGCGCGGTGCTAATGCCGCTCTGTATTATCGAGAACTGATTGAGAATCTGGGTCACAGAGACAAACGCAGAACTGTTCGCTTTCGTCGCACTAGGAATGCGATTAAACAGAAGCGCATCGGTTGGGCTAAGCTCATCGTCAGAGTAGGAGGCACCGCCGCTAATCGTCGTCGAGTTGTTAGCGAGCGTGACGCTGCCGTCGACTGCGACGCTATTGGATCGGTAGTCGTTTTCATCGGAGATAGTAAGGCTGATGCCGAGATTACCGTTATCGAAATAGCGTCGACCCGCCGCTGTTATGTCGCGGCGCTTCTCATAAATTGTAGCTCCGCTCATCGCGACTTTCGCGTCGCCGTTTACGCTTTCGACGGTATACCAGGGCGATGCGCCGCTCATACTTTCGTAGGACGAATCCAGAGAAAAACTGTATTTGTCCCCAACGGGCGCGGAGTAACGCAGCTGATGTATTTTGATGTCGTAGCGCTCGGCGCTGCCCGCGATGAGGAGGCTCGCGTCGAGATCGTCCTCTTTATACGAGGAGGCCCGATAAGACAGTACGCTTACCGCAGGCGGCGTATCGGCCTTGGCCGGTGACGTGGCAACAACGCCGGGCAAAGCAAGTGCCGACGAGGTAAGCGCGAGAAGTGTTTTAGAGTGCATAAGCGTGCATGTTAGTTACAGCCACAGCCGCCAGCCGCGACACCGTTGCCGCCGGTAGAGGCCTCTTTACTAAAATAGATATGCTGATTGAGGCGCGATTCGAGCGGATCGGGATCGAATGCCATTTCGGTGCGCGCGAGGTCGCCACGCTGATAAGCCGGCACCGCTTCGCACGCCGCAAGGCCGCAGAGCAGAACGAGAAGCGAGACTGTCCTAAATACGTTATCTAACATGGGTTCACTCCGAGCTGTTCTGTTAAATCCCAGCTTGATGCTCGAGTAGAAGTCGCAGCATCTCACCAAGATTTTGATGCAGCTCATCTCCTGCGTCCATTTGCTTTCCACCTGTGTGGCCTACTCCGGTCACCATCGATAGTATACGCGTTCTCGCCGCCTCCGAGCCGTTTAGGTAGTTTGCGAATGCACCAAGGTTGGTCGCCGCCGAACCTTGGCTCGTGTTTACAAACAACAGCCCTGAGCCATTCGCGATCAAGCCTACTTTATGGCACACAATACACTTGCTTTGCACGATCTGCGTTTCTATCGATTCATCAAACAGCGTCGTCGCTTGAGCGAGCGCAGTCGGCGTCGGCGCTGCGACCTCGGCGTAGCTGCTTAGTCTGAAGATAATAGGGTCGCCGCTGACGAGCGCAAGATCGAGTGAATAATTCGTTCCACCGACATCGACCGTCGGCACTCTCAACACCGCCCCATCGAATACCGACGCACCTTCTGTGCCGGTAAAAGGAATCTCAGCGGCGGCGAGCACGCCGAAATCGTAATTGCCCTGATTCACACTTAGGCCAAGTTCAAGTGAGTAGGCGGCTTCACCCACGGTTGCCTTAGGCAGTGTCAACACGTTGTCGATGAAGGTCGCGTCTTGGGCGTAGCTTAAAGGCGACAGGGAGAGCAGCAGAGCCAGGATAGTCCTTGCACCTAGTAACGTTCGCAGTTCAATTAATTTAATCACTTCATTCTCCTAACCGCTTTTTGCCTACATCTTTTAGGTGGTCGGCTTTATCTATTGGCAAATTGTATAACAAAAGGCCGATTCATCACATGGTGTCGTCGCTCAAACTCTTTTTCTACCAGACTGCGGTCCCCACGTGTTAGGACAGTTTTCAGTAAAGAAACGATACATTCTGTAAAGCTCTGTTTACCGCTCCTTTTTTGTTACCGTTCTACACCAAATTTTTCGAGAGCTGTATTCAATATCGTTTAACGCAAAACTGCTTTACTCCTACCAATTTTTTCTTCACTCTTAGGCAAGACTTATTCCAAAACTATAAAAATTACGAGGTATAAGCATGTCGAAAATCTTCTCAAACGACACTCCTACTATCGGCCGCCGCGCTTTCTTAAGAACCGCGTCTGTCGCAGCACTCGCAGGCGGCACAGCGACGACATCGCTACTCAGCGACAGCCACGCACAGACCACTGCACGAACAATGGCACACACAGGCGTAAAATACGATTTCGATACGCCTTACAATCGGGTCGGTTCGAGCTGCGCTCGCTGGGACGGCGCCGCGCGGGAGTATCCAGAGGGAGTCTTCAAATACGGCATGGGCGTCGCGTCACAGGACTTCGAGTGCGCACCCTGCATAACCGAAGCACTCGAAGAGCGGATTAAGCATCACAACTGGGGCTATTTATCCGATCGCGATGGCCTTATTGCCGAAATAGTAAAATGGAATGGCAACCGTAATCAGCTCGACCTCGATCCTAAAACAATCACTGTGTCTGACGGCGTCTACCCGGGCATGATTGCCGCCATGCGCGCATTCACCCCACCTGGAGGCAAGTCGCTCGTCATTACCCCTGCTTACTCCGGTTTTTACACCATGGCGCGCGAGGCAAACATCGGCACGGTCGACAGTCAGATGAAGCGCATAAACGGTCGCTACGAGGTCGACTGGGCAGACCTCGAAGCCAAGATGACTCCCGATGTGCGCACCCTTATTGTGTGTAACCCGCAAAATCCCACCGGCAATGTGTGGCGTGCGGACGAGTTGGAGCGCATGGGCCAGTTAGCGCTGGAACATAATATTGTAGTGATCGCGGACGAGATCCACGCCGACATCGTGCGTAAGGGACATAAGTACACGCCTTTCGCGGCGCTTAAAAATAAGGCGGTAGTAAACAACAGCCTTTCGTTCTGCGCGATAAGCAAAACCTTCAACATGGCAGGTCTGAAGAACGCCTATTACTACTCATCCAATCCCGCGCTGCTCGGCAGAGTGAATCAATACCATTGGCCCGACGTGAGTACGCTGGGCGTTGTGGCAACCGAAGCTGCATATAAATACGGCGGTGAGTGGTTCGACCAGGCCAATGCCTATATGGACGATAACCACACCTTCATCGAGAACTATGTAAAAGCCAACATGCCGCGCGTGGGTTACACACGCAATGAAGGCACCTACATGACGTTTCTCGACTTTAGTCAGGTAATCGCGGCCATCGGCCCTGAAGAACTTAAAGCAACCTACAACAGGTCTACACCTGAGGAGAACTTTCAAGACTGGCTTGTCTACAAGTCAGGCGCTTACTTAAATCCAGGCTCGATGTATGGCACCGGGGGTGCGGGGCATATGCGCTTAAATATTGCGTCATCGCGCCTTGTGCTTAAAGAGGTGTTCGACTCGATCGCGATGGCTGTCAACAAAGTTTAACCAAGAAAATCTGCTTTATAACGCTTTCTTTGGAGGGTGATATGGCTACAACTAGGCGAGAATTTGTTAGACGCATTGGGCTTGGCGCCGCCACTGGGCTGGCGCTAAGTCACACCCTGTCGGGTCAACGGGCACAGGCTCAGACACTCGCGCACATCGCTAGCGGCAATTTCGACAACGGGATTATGCAGCTCAACCAAAACGAAAGTGCGCGTGGCCCCGGACCCAAAACACTGGAGGCGATTCGAAAATACACGAGCAAGCGCATCGGTCGCGGCTATGCACCGGATCATGTCAACGAGCTGCGCGCATCGATCGCGTCGAAGTATGACCTCGCAGAGAATAACGTTCTGCTCGGAACTGGCTCGACACCGATTCTTGAAGGCTCGGTGCATGCGTTCTGTTCGGCCGAGAAATCTCTGGTAACCGCGGTCCCCACTTATTCGACGAGCGAGCAGACCGCGCGCAAGATGGGCGTTAGTGTGCACCCTGTTCCGCTTGATTCCGATCTCTATGTCGACCTGCCCGCGCTGGCCAGACTCGCGCCCGGCGCTGGGTTGGTTTATGTCTGCAACCCAAACAACCCCTCGGGAACGGTGCATGGTCCGGAGGTCATCGACGCGTTTGTGCGCGAAGTGATGCGCGCCTCACCCGATACTATTGTGCACATCGACGAAGCCTATATCGACTATACCGACCCGGGTGCAATGGAAACTGCGTTGCCGCTCGTAAAAGAGTTTAAGAACGTTTTTATCACGCGCTCGTTCTCCAAAGCGCATGGCTTGGCCGGCATGCGTATCGGGTACGCGCTTGGGCACGCTGATACCCTTGCTAGAATTAGCGCATCTTGGGGTATGGGCGACGTCAATATGCTAGGCGCGCTTGCCGCACTCACAGCGCTGAACGACAACGAGCACATTGAGTGGGAGCGCCAAGAGAACTTCGCAATTAAAACCTTTGTAATAAAGGCGTTCGAAGAAATGGGCTATGAGGTACCGTATACCCATACCAATCACCTGTTCGTGAACCTTGGCATGCCAGCGAGTAAGTTCCGCGACGCGTGCCTTGCGCACAATATCCTCGTGGGCCGCGATTTCCCGCCGCTCGAGAAAACACACTGCCGTATATCGCTCGGTAGTCGTGAAGAGATGGAGCAGGCGGTCGCCGTATTTCGTCGGGTCTTAGCCTGAAGACTAAGGCAGCGCGCTAAGGCTTTGTTTCCTAGTGGTAGTTAACTCGACACTTAAGCGCAGCCACCCAACTAATCTCTTGCTCTTTGCCACTCGTTCGATTATTTTCGAAATCGAAAATAATAAGACGAGGAGCAAGAAATGTCCGCATCATCGCAGCAAAACCCTTCATTCCGGCCGCTCGGTAAACCGCCAACACTGCCCAGCGGAGTCACCGTGCCTCTCTCGCCAGGCTATAGGGCTGGCGATCTACTATTCACCTCGGGTCAACTTGCGTTTAACGCAAACGGCTCACTCGATCACAATGCGGACACAAGAGAACAAACTCTTCAGTGCTTAGCTAACGCCGAGGCGGTGCTCTCTCAGGCTGGTGCCGATCGCAGTCAGATCTTTAAAGCGAGTGTTTGGTTAACGGCAGATGCTGATTTCGGCGGGTTCAATGCTGGTTGGGCTGAATTCTTCGGCGATCATTATCCTGCGCGGTCGACCGTTCGAAGCGAATTAATGTTGCCGGGCGCGCTCGTTGAAATCGAAGTCATTGCCTATATAGGAACCTCAAAATGAATCCGCTTACTTATGCACATAATGCGAGTATCCGTATCGCTCCGGTGCGGGGCTTGTCCAATTCTATTGGTTTTATTCTTTGTCTGCTTATGTTCCCTGTTTTAGGTGCGGAGAATTACGACCTCGCCATTCTTGGCGGCAGGGTAATGG
Source organism: Pseudomonadales bacterium (assembly GCA_023254735.1). GTDB lineage: Bacteria > Pseudomonadota > Gammaproteobacteria > Pseudomonadales > Pseudohongiellaceae > UBA9145. The sequence goes on from JALRKV010000025.1 coordinate 6,280, forward strand.
ATCCTGCGAGCGATTTCGATGAGATTGCGAACGTTGGCATAACAGGTGATCGAATCGCAGTGATAACCAAAGAGGCGATTACTGGTGACAAAACCATCGACGCGTCTGGCCATGTCATCGCACCCGGTTTCATAGATACTCACTTCCACGGCACTCAGCCTCTGCACTATCGGATAGCCTTGCGAATGGGTGTCACTACCGCCATGGATCTTGAATTTGGCGCCTTGGGCACACGCATTAACGACTGGTATTCAGATCGCGAAGGGACCAGCCTGATAAATTATGGAACTAGCGTAAGTCACGAACTCGCAAGGGCAAGTGTGCTTGACGGCGTAGACGCGATAGATACGTCAGAGGCTTCGTTAACTCGTGTGCATCCAAACTGGGCCGGACTTGTACCAACACCAGATGAGTCAGGAAAAATTCTTGCCATTATCGAGGCGGGCCTCAACGCCGGTGGCATTGGCGTGGGCTCAACACTTGGCTATATGCCTGGCGCAACTGCGAATGAACTGTTCGATGTTCAGGCATTGAGCGCGAGTTATGGCCGTCAAATCGCAGTGCATCTGCGCCATACCCCTGGCACCGAAACTGATGAGATTAATGGCGCACAGGAAATTCTGGCCAACGCCGCAGCGCTTAATGCCCCGGCCATCATCAACCACTTTAACAATCCCGGCTGGCAACGCGTTCATGAATTAATCACTCGAATGCAATCAAAAGGTCATAATGTCTGGGGCGAGATTTACCCCTATGCCGCCGGCGCAACAACAATCAATGCGGTATTTTTCGACCCAAGTAACTGGCGTGATCGTCTTGGTCGTCGTTACGAGGAAACAATGCTCGATCCAAGCACCAATGAGTTCCTTACAGAGCGCCAGTATTTAAGCCTTCGAGAAAGCGATCCGACACGAATAGTCGTTGTCTTTAAAAATCCAGAGGAGGAGGTTGTTCAGTGGCTAGGCTTGGATGGAATTAGTATTGCGAGCGATGGATTGCCCGATCTAGTCCCGCTCCCGCTCGACTCTGATCTTACACAGTTGCCAAACGCGCATCCTCGAACAGCGGGGACTTACGCTAAAGCCCTCCGTCTTGCTCGTGAGAATAAATTGTCTCTCATGGCTATATTGAAGCAGGCGAGCACAAACTCTGCATTGCACCTTGCGGCCATGGGACTTGAGTCGATGAGCGAACGCGGCAAAGTACAAGTAGACGCTATTGCGGACCTTGTTGTGTTTGATCCTGAAACTGTCACCGATAACTCCACTTACCGTAAAGGCACGCTTCCCTCGACTGGGTTTAAGGCGGTGCTAGTCAGTGGAATTCTTGTTCTCGAAGAGGACGAGGTGCTTCTTCAGACAACGGCTGGCAAACCGATTCGCTTCGCTCCTGTTGAACAATAGTTAGAACTGGACACGACTATGGTCGCAGAGACTTTAGAGATTGCGAACCGAATTAAAGCGATAAGAAAAAAGAATGGCTGGCGGTTACATGACCTGTCCAAAATGACCGGGATTTCGGTAGCAACACTGTCGAAGCTTGAGAACGGTAAAACTAAACTTAATTTTTCTACCGTTAATAAACTCGCCCAAGGGATCGGTGTTGCTGTCACTGACTTAACGTCGCCAGACCTCGAACACACCAGCGATGCAACAATGACTTTGGGTGGAGGTGGCGTAGTTTTCGAAACCAGAGACGTCGACTATGAGGTACTCTGCGCCGATCACGCAGGTGGCAATCAGGGCTATGCAAAGCTTTCAGTTAAATCTCGAGCGCTTGATCCCAATCTACCGTGGCATCGACATCCGGGTAAGGAATTTATTTATGTCTTAAAGGGCATGCTTGTTCTGCATACCGAAGACCGAGCACCAATTACTTTAAAGCGTGGCGACAGCCTCTTGTTCGATTCCTCGATCGGTCATCACTACGTCAACGCGTCTCGCAGCGAGACCGAATTACTCTTGTCGCTTTCTCTCCAAGGCTATAGCAACGTAATCGATACGCTTCGGGAATTTTAAAATAAGGTTGAAACTTCTATGCGCGAGACTGTGATCGTAATCGGCGGCGGTATGGCGGGTGTGTCGGCCGCTGCCGAGTTAAGCGAACATTTCAAAGTGGTTTTGCTCGAAAGAGAAACCTTTCATGGCGTTCATTCGACCGGCCGCTCGGCCGCATCCTACATTCCTTCATACGGCTATGATGACCCTTCGTTACGTCTTCTTACCGCACTATCGAGAACCGCCTTCGATAGTCAGCTCGAAGGGTTTAGTGAGGTGCCATTATTAAAGCCCCGCGGATTACTCACCCTTTCACCGGTCAATCACGACAACTATGCTGCCGAATTAGAGCAATTGCACAGTTACTTCCCCTCGATAGTCGCCGTCGAAAATCTACAACGCGAATTTCCCTCGATTCCCGTTAAACCAGAGTTTGCAACGCGCGGCTGGCTCGAACCAGATGCCACGGATATAGAGGTAGATGCCCTCCTCCAAGCCTACCTTCGAAAACTCAAGCGAGGCGATGGGGTCGTTTTTACCGGCATAACGATTGAAAAAATAGAACACGGAAACGGGTGTTGGACGGTTACCTGCGGCGACACCGTGTTTCACGCCGAAAAGCTAGTTAATTGTGCGGGGGCATGGGCTGACACCGTTGCACAGATGGCAGGCGCGAGTAGCGGTCATCTCACACCAAAACGTCGTACTGCAATTAATTTTAATGTCGAAGTAGAGATCAAAGATTGGCCCTTGATTATCGCGGCCGACGAAAGCTTTTATCTCAAGCCCGATGCGGGAAAACTGCTCGCGTCGCCCGTCGATGCAACCCCGTCAGCTCCTTGTGACTCGGTGCCCGAAGAGATCGATATTGCGACCGCCGCCTATAACGTCGAGCAAGCACTCGCTCTAACCATAAAAAGAATTGATCACAGCTGGGCTGGGCTACGCACGTTTGCAAAGGATGGGAGTCCGGTAATAGGCGAGGATCCCCTAGCACCCAACTTTTATTGGCTAGCGGGTCAAGGCGGGCACGGGATACAGATCGCGCCTGCAGCGGCTCAGCTGCTTGCCGCGCTTGTTGCCGACAAACCGCTGCCCGAGTCATTTAAACGCGAGAATTTCGATCCACAGTGGGTTTCTCCTGCCAGACTCATTACTTAACAGGCGATGCAATGCTCTCAAGCACTAAGCAACTTTACCTAGTTACGCCCGCTGTTTATGCAGCTGTCATTATGGGCGGCGGATATGGGACAGGCCGAGAGGTTGTCGAATATTTTAGTCGATTTGGCGCGGGACCCGGTTTACTCGCTATCGCCTCGTCTGCACTTGCTTTCTTTTTTATCCTCTTCTCGAGTTTTGAAGTAGTGAGAAGAACGAACCAGCACGATTACCGCTCTTTCTTTAAAGTCATTCTCGGACGTTTCTGGTGGCTTTATGAAATTCTCTATCCGCTCCTGTTTGTCCTAGTTATTGGGGTTATAAGTGCCTCAGTCGTCGAAATATCGCAGGACAGATTATCTCTGCCGCCTGCTGTGAGCCTAGCCTCTCTATTAGTGGCGGTCTTGGGAATGACACTGATTGGAAAGAATTTTATCGAAGGATTTTTGACCGCGTGGACAGGCTTTATGTATTGTGTCTTTGCGGTATTTCTCTGGGTGATGTGGCCGGATACTCTCGATCTGAGCCTACAGGCGGGTAGCGACGGTTCAATCGTTGACTGGTTAGGATCCGGTCTGCTCTATGCTGGCTACAATGCAGCCATCTTTCCTGTCTTGCTCTATGCCGTTCGCGGCCTTCAGACTTTGCAGCAAAGTGCTTTAGTTGCAGCACTCACCTCGGCTGCGATCTGCCTGCCTGCGGTGCTTTTCCATCTAAGCTATCAACTAGACTCTGGCGATGTTTTGCTGGCGAGTTTGCCGAATTATTACATGGTGACCAACTACGGCAGTAATGCCTTGATACTAGTTTTTAGCGTAGCGCTCGTAGGAACCCTCATCGAAACTGCTTTAGGCTTGGTGCAAGGTATAATAGAGCGCTTGGAGCACGCGCAGGAGCATACTCTATCCCCAAAATTTAAAAGCATCATTGTATTCGCGCTGCTCTCCTCTGGCGCGCTCGCTGGAAAATTGGGTGTCGTTGCGTTGATTGCCCAAGGCTATGGCGCTTTGTCCGTCGCGCTCATACTTGTCTATGTTGTCCCAGTAACCTATTGGGTAATCAAAGCGGCCCTGTCCAAATGAGCACCACCGCGTATTGAGTTTAGGCGCGAAAGATTCGTTTTCGGCTATACTCGGCCTCTCACTAAGGTTGGACACTCACCAACAAATCCATGACAGGAACGCCGGTGGCAGCAGAGCAAATCAAAACAATCAAAGCCAACCACCGCGCCGAGTTCGATGTTGTCGTTCTTGGCGGCGGTGCAGCAGGACTTTTTGCTGCGTTTACCGCCGCTCAGCGGGGCCGCAGCGTAGTAGTTCTCGAGCGTGCGAATAAGATCGGCAAGAAAATTTTGATGAGCGGTGGAGGTCGCTGCAATTTCACCAATCTTTATATCGAAGCGCAAAATTTTCTCTCTGCAAATCAACATTTTTGCAAATCGGCGCTGAGTCAGTATACGCAGTGGGATTTTATCGACCTCATGCAGCGACATGGGCTCGAATATGAGGAGCGCAAACACGGACAGTTATTCTGTTTGCATTCGGCGAAGGATCTGCTCGCGATCCTCGAAGAAGAGTGCGCGCTTGCCGGAGTGACAATTCGCACTCGATGCGATGTGGAGGCAGTCGAACGCTTCGACCACGCGCAGCGCGGTGTCGCCGCCTCATCGAATGACTCCTTCCATTCTTCACCTGATTCTAAGTCGTCTCTCTCTGGCGCTGAACGCGCCCGCTATTCTGTACACTGCAGTGAGAACGAGACTGCGACACGCTATCTGTGTGAGTCGGTGATTGTCGCAACCGGCGCCCTATCCGTGCCAACGCTTGGCGGCAGCGATCGCGGCTATCATCTCGCGCAGGCCTTTGGGTTGCCCTTAATTGACCGTAGCGCCGGTCTCGTCCCTTTCATGTTTAGCGATACGACGCTTGAATTGTGCAACGCGCTGTCGGGTTGTTCGGTCAGCGTCGAAGCACGCTGCGGATCGACTGCCTTTAATGAAGACATGCTGTTCACCCACCGCGGTCTGAGCGGCCCGGCCATCCTTCAGATTTCGAACTATTGGCAGCCGGGTGAGACACTGACTATCGATCTCTTGCCCACGCTCGATGCCGAGACTTATCTTATCGAGCGCAAAAGTGAGAGTCCGAAGCAAAAAATTCGTAGCGTGCTCACTCAGCATCTACCCAAGGCGCTAGTGACAGAACTCGAGAAACGTTGGTGGCCAGAATTCGCGGAGCGCCCCCTCGCCGAATGCAACGACGCGGTCCTACGCAGCCTCGGGCAGCGCTTGAATGCCTGGCAGCTAAAGCCCTCGGCGACCGAAGGCTATCGGACTGCCGAGGTAACACTCGGCGGCGTGGCGACATCGGCGATTAGCTCGAAAACGATGGAGTCGAAT
>JALRKV010000115.1 GCA_023254735.1 Pseudomonadales bacterium
ATAATTCTCAGTATTTACTGTCAGAACTACATTCTCAATCGATGTCATTTGCGGAACAGTACCCTTACCTTTATAAATAGATAAGGTGTCAGAACCATCTCCTCCAGCAATTGCATCGGCCACAGAGATGATTGCAGAGGCACTTTCATCAGCAATAAACGAATCATCACCAGCACCGCCAGTGAAATCTGCTATTCTGTCCACACCTGTAGTGAGCGTAAAAGTCTGGCCAGAAACAACTGCTACTGCATCAGCGGTAGTGTCAGCGGCTGCATTTGCGGCTGTAAGTGTTGCTGCGTCACTTGTTACAGAGGCGATCGCTGCTGCGAGCTCTGCGTCAGTTGACCCACCAAGTTCCTTGGTGATTGAGAAGTATTCTGCTGCGTCAGCACGGTTCTGGAATGACTGCGAGATGTCGCCAAGGTCAGGGTGAGAAACGTTAGCTGGGTTAGCCAAGAATTCGATTACTGCAACGAAACCCTGGGCTTTAGTGGTACCTGCAATCAGCAGGCCTTCGAGGAGATCGATAACCGCAGTGTTGATGTCTGCGTCTAGCGTTCCACCAGTGATGAGCTTGCCGAACATTTCAGTGGCGAATTCGCGCGCAGTTTGCGTCGCTGGGTATTCCGCAGTGAAAGCATCGGTAGTTGCGATATAGTCAGCGAGGTCTTGAATTGATGCGCCCTCAACAGACTTAGCGATCAGTGTGTTCAACAACGCTGTGCTTGGTGCTTGGTTAAGCATGCCCATCGCTAATTCGACGATGCTGCTTCGTGTTTCAGCTGTGATAAAAGCCATTGTGGTGTATCTCCTTGAGATCGATTTCAAATTATAAACGTTTACGATTGCTACCGGCCCGTCCCACAAAGTTAGGCCGGCGGTTTTCCATCGTTGAAACAAGCATAAGCCAACCGTTGCGCCAGCGCCTGTGATTGAAGTCACACACACTCACGAATTAGTCGGAAAACGCCGTCACATCAGGCCTGAGGTCGATAGAAACCCACAACCGCAACCAGATATCAGGCGAAGAATACTAAAACTTCGGCCGAAGTACAACTTTTTGTATCAAAGTAATACTTCGAATCACGCGCGTAAGTTAGCGATTTGCATAAGTATTTGGCTGTGCGGTTTTATACGCAGTGTCACAAGTTTATTGCAATATTGAACACAATAGCTGCGCCGCGAGTTCGCTCGTACGAAGGGCGGCCGAGCGCTCGACTTCGAGGGTAGTAACAGACTGGTGATTTCGCGTTGGGATTTGAGGTTAAAGTTATATAATACAAGGCATTAGAGCGCGATACTGACCCCGAACTCAATGGCAGTATCGGTGAGATCGAACAGCTCGATATTGCTGGACTGTTCTTGGTGGTAGAAGTTCACGAGGAATAACGCGCCTTTCGCGCCCAGCCGCAGCGGCGTTCGGTGCTGTATCAAAAACTGGTTGCGCTCCTGCCATCTTGCCGCACCGTTCACGAGGATGGGACTGTAGCTGCTGTCGTCTGTTAGGCGCGTATAGCTCGCCTGGGCGGTCAGCTCGCCGCCAAACACCGCGCGCTGGGCACGAAAATTGACCTGCCAGCCATCGCGATCGTCGCCGGGGCGCCTTGCGTCGAGGGCGCGGTTGTTGATGTAGCCGGCGTCAAAGCCGTAGCGAAGCATGTTTGCGCCATTCTCACCGGCGATGCAGTTGGCGCCCAGCGTGGCCTTGCTCTCCCACGCATCCAGTGCGGTCTGGCTATGAAAGCGCTGATACTGGCTGGCTATTTCGTAAACCGGGGCGCAACGTTTGCTTGTGTTGGGCTGATAACGAAGGCGGGTTTGCGCCGCCGAGTAGAGCGCGCTGCCGCCGAAGAACAGTGAGCTGACGCCGGCATCCCACTGCAGAGTGCGGCGCCGCGTGGGCTTGATGACCGAATAGCGCGAGTCAAATTGCAGCAAATCGGACCGCGTGTCCTGACTTACCCTGCCTCGCACCTCGTTTGTCCAGCTGCTTTGCCCATTGGCACTGAGAGTCAGTTGGCGACTGCTCAGCCGCGCGTTGGAGAACGCGCCTTCCTGCTGCTGCAGGTCGGTGTTGAGACTTAGCAGCACGGGCTCCCCAGACAGGGTCAGTGTGATCTGGTCGGCGCCAGGCGCGCCGTTTAAGTTGTTGTCGTAGCCTGCGAGCAGGTCAAACTGGAGGAAATGCTGTTTGGTGTTGCTGCGCCACGCGGTCTGGCGCTCGTTTAACCTATCCCTCAAATCGGCGGGTATGTCGTCTCTGGCGAGAAGGGTCTCGTTGAGCTGCAGCGCGGGGAATAGCTGTCCTGCAGCGTAGAGCGCTTCGGCATAGTCGATCTGCGCAGCGCCATTGCTTGGGTCGAGCAACAGAGACCGTTCGAGCGACTCCGAGGCAACATCCAGTTTTCCGCTGTTAAGCTGTGCGGCGCCCAGAAGCGAGTAATACTCGGACGATCGGAGGCAGCGCGATTGCAATTCGGCGAGAGACGTTGCTAATGCCGCCCATCGAGCGTCTTTGTTGTCGTCCGCGTCTGCTAGGGTCATCTCTGCGTAGTAGCGCGAAAGGTCGGGACAGAATTGCGTCTCGGGCTGGCCTGTTTGCGCGTAAGCGCGAGCCGAGCTGAAAAGCCCGATAGTTACGATGCTTGCCGCAAGAGAGTGGGTGACTCTCCGCTTCAGGAGACTCACGTCTGTGACCAAAGTTGGCAGCATGCGTTTAAACAACTCGCAGAAAATACAATTTTATTACTAGGCGCAACTGTTAGGCGTTGCTAAGTGCCAAGACTAACACAGCCTTTACGCCTAGGAGGTAGTGGGTTTAGGAAAGTTTGTCCTATGAGTGCCTGCCATCAAACCGGCAGGCTTACGATCGACGTCCGCCGGCTAATACGCGAAGTCTCGGCTGCGTGTCGTCGCCAGACGCAAAGTCGCCAAAGGCGTCGGTAAGCGAAGTAAGGGCTTTTTCGTCTGGCTGCGGCGCGAACAAAACGTGCGGGATAGTTAAGCCCTGCAATAAAAAGCTTCCCTGCGACTGCAGAAGCTCTGCGTCGATCTGACGCGCTGCACGTTCGCCAAGCAGAATAGGCTGCGCGAGTTCCGCCGTCATTTCCTGAATACGTAGCGCGATCGTCACGGTGTCGCCAAGCAGGGTGTGCGTGCGCCGATGAGCCGGCCCGATAGAGCCGATAAGCGCAGCGCCCTGCTCAATACCTACGCCGAGCGCGAGCGGTTCGAGCCCGTAGGGCGTGTTCGCGCTAAGCGAAATGTGATCGATTTCGGCGACCATTTTTTGCGCCGCATTAAGCGCGTTGAGCGCCGCATCCGCACTCTGGGTATCCCATAGCGCAAGCAGACTGTCGCCCTTGTATTCGTGAACCTTGCCGCCATGGGCTTCGACTATCTCCGCCGCTTTCTGGAAGAAGAAGTGCAGCACTGCCGCAGATTCTTCCGGAGATCGCGCCTCGCTAAAACTCGAGAAATTGCGTAAATCGGCGCTTAGCAAAGTAAAATCTTTGCGCTCTGCGACAACGTTCGAAGTCGGCAGGCTATAGGCGATTTCTTCAGCGACTTCGCTCGGCAGGTAGCTCGCCAAATTATTGAACACTCGGTCTCTCTGGCTTCGTGTTCTCGCTTGTTCTAGAACGAAAAGTAGTCCACTCGCGATAATGGCGTAGATCGCCGACGGCATCCAGCCTAGCCAAAGATCCGCGCTACGCAGCATCTGTGCATGCAACATAAGAGAGAGAAGCGGAAGCACAAACGCTGCGCTCGGTAAGAGTAGCGTCGTGAGACGGCCGGTCATTTTTGAGGCCATGACAAGCAGCGCAAGCGCGAAGAGGCCGACGATTAAAATTTGTATTGCCGCCGCGCTGTTGGGCGCATAAGGCACTGCAACGTCGAGCAGACTGCCTAGTATGCGCGCCTGCAACTCGACACCCGGTGTCGCGCCGCTGTAAGGCGTAGGCACTACATCGCCGAGGCCGAAGGCGGTCGCGCCAACTAAGACCCATGCTTTATCGAGCAGTTCGGTGCCCGCTCTGCCAAATAAAATATCGGCTGCAGGAATCACTAAATAGCTTTCGGGCGCGCGGCGATAGGAAATGCGCAGATTGCCCTCGGCATCTAACGGCACCGCAAGGCCGGGATAAGAATCCAGCGTCAGTGTTTGTGCGGCGCCCATTGGGCTATTGTTAGGAACGATTTTGGCGCTATTCACGCCGTCGATCCCCGAGCCTGTCGCCTCGAGCAGCGCAGAGAGCGCGAGCGCGGGATAGGCCTGACCGTCGACACACACCACAGCGGGCTGTTTTGAAATTGAGCCGTCGCCGTTAACAACCGGCGCAATATGGCCTTTGGCGATCGCATTGAATCCTGCGTGCGGCGCAAGAAAGCTCGCTGTACTCATGAGGCCAGAGCTCTCTGCACACTGGATGCCTGCGAGGCTGCCCATCATCTGACCCGCGCGAATCGTTTCGGGCGCAAGGCCAGGTGCCTGATTGACGTCTAGCACCGGTACCTGCGAGATCACCGCGCCGCGCGCGTTCGCGAGCGCTGCAGCAAGCTGCGCATCGCCGTCTTTCGCGTCGGCATAGACGATATCGTGAATTTGTAGCTGTGCCCCCGCCGCGTCGATCGCGCGAGTAAGCTCGGCCATCGTTTCGCGCGACCAAGGCCATGGCCCGACCTCGTCGATGCTTTGCTCATCGATCGCAACAATCACAACCCTCGACTCAGTATCTGTCTCGGGTGCCAGCGTCCACCCTAATGTGCCAAGACGCTCTTCGAGATTAGCAAGCGGGCCGTTTAGCCCAGAAATCGCCAGTAGCGCGAAGGTGACAAAACCCGCCATAACGAGCATGGCGAGGCGGCCACGAATAGGCGCCATAGACAGCAAGCTACCGATCAGCGGCAGGCCAGCTAGGCGTTGGGCGAAGGTCGGACGAGGTGTGCTCATTACTGCGCACCCCACAGAGTAATGCCTTGGATGCGGCCGGTGTCGAGCTGCTGCTCAAAGAAATAGCCCGCCGCAGAGCCGTCTGTCGCTACGGCGCCGGACAGGGTCTTCGAGTCTTCTTTTAAGCGCAGATAACCGCCGTCTGCGATGGCGCCATTTGCCGTGAAATCGATTGCCCCGGTGCTCGCATGGTCAAGATTTAGAGAGGTTGCAAACGCCCGGTCGACAAAATCTAACTCGAGGTTGCCGCCCGCCACGCGCATGGCAACGATGCCGTTGCTCGAGTCGTAGAACGCTTCTGCGGCGTTCAAATCTAATCTAACCACGCCTAGCCCAGACTCCACGCGCGCACCGTTCGGCTCGCTGCGGTAGAGGATAAACCCGCTGGTTGAGGCGACTGTCACATCGCGTCCGCCGGCACCTTCTCGCGCTTCGCTGAGCGAGAGAGATAATAGGCTTGGCGCACCCGTCGATGCCCAGCGACCCCAAACGAGCTGGTCAGTTGCTGTCGAATCGGCGGTCAGGGCTTCGGTTGGCGTGAAGTCTGCCAGAACCACTGGTATCTCTGGCAGGCCGGTATTCGGTTGATCGGCTGGAGACTGACCGTCACCCTTCTCGGCTGCCGCAACTTCGGTAGTGATTTTGGTCGTCGCAACGCTTTCTAAGTAGACTTCGGTTGAGTCTAGCGTATCGGCGGTGTCGTCCGAGGCGACCTGCGCGTCGGCGGCGCTGGCGTCAGTCGTCTCTGAGGATTCGATTTCGTTGAGTGTACGCTCGCCAGACGCGGCGACTAGGCGCGGCGCAGGATTGCCACTGCCAAGCTCGAGTACTTGGAGTGTGTTCTGGCTCAGTTCTACGGCATCTACCGCGCAAGGCCCCAGGGCTTCGCTGCTGCATTCGCTAGAGTAGGGCGCCATAACAATCGCGCCTTCGTTGACTAACGCTCGCGTGGAGCGTGAGTTAGCGCTTACTACGAAATCTGTACCGCGGACGCCAATGGCGGCGATAGGCGTGTTCATTCGGAAGCGCTCGCGGGCCGATTTTGCAGCCTCTCCGGAAATAGCCCGGGCTACGCCCTCGCTCAGTTCGAATTTAACGGCGGAATTTTCGGGCTTCGACGCATCGTAGTCGTAGCGCACGACATCCAAGGTGCTGCTCGGCCGAACGCTTACAAGCGCGTCGTCGACGAAGCGGACATGCACGTGGCCACCAGCTTCGGTGAACACTCTGTCGCCCACGCGGACCTTTGCGCCGGTTTCGATCAACACACGGGCTTCGTCGCGACGTTACCCAAGAACAACTACGGCAAGATACTCAAGACCGCGCTGCGAGAGATGCTGGCGGCTGAAGAATCCGAACAGGAGTGACGATGATGAATCTCAAGGACAAGATAGCGCTGATCACAGGTTCCACCCAGGGCATAGGACTGGCGATCGCCGAGGCGCTGGCCGGGCACGGCGCCAGCATTGCGTTGCACGGCCTCAAAGACTCTTCTGTTCCTTGGTTTTATTCAATAAGATTAATAAAAAC
>JALRKV010000143.1 GCA_023254735.1 Pseudomonadales bacterium
CCCTTGGCCGCGAGAACTATCGCTATGGAAGAAGGATCTTCTTCAGGCTGGCCTCGAAGGCGCATTAAAAACTAACTAATCGCACACAAAGCACATAAGGCAAATAAGGCAAATAAAGTACATGAGAGATAAGTTAGTCGCGGCAGACGAGACAAATACCGAGTCACTCGCTCATGAGTTTTGGCTCAAACCCCTTTCGCAACTTAATAACGAAGAATGGGAACGCCTTTGCGATGGCTGCGGGCGCTGCTGCCTTAAAAAGTTAATAGATGATGAAACGGACGAGATTCTCCATACTCGTATAGTCTGTAAACATCACGATCAGGGTACCGGAGGCTGCGGTTGCTATCAGACTCGAACCGAACTCGTACCCGATTGCCTCGATGTGCGGGCGATGGATATAGCTGCCGCAACGTGGATGCCGTCGACGTGCGCTTACAGGCTGCGTCACGAGGGCAAACCGCTTTTCGCCTGGCATCCTCTTATTTCGGGATCGCGCGACGCCATGATAGAGGCTGGAATCGCGCTCGCGGGACGTGCGATTAGTGAGGAGTTTGTGCATCCTGATGGGTATGACGAACATATTGTCCGGTGGGTTGAGTAGGCTAGGCTAAGCAGGCGGTTCAGGGAGGGCGCATGGCGAACTATGGTTTATTTTGGCTAGTTTACTTACTCGCCTCGACGCTTTTCATCGTCATTTTCTGGCGCCTAGTTAGATTCAAAAGAGCCCTATTGCTAACTTACGTGATGCGAGGGCTCGCCATCGCACTAATTTTCACTCCTTGGGTTAGTCACGTGGACGGCTCCTATCTTGCGCCAGCCCTCATGGTGCTCGCTCTCGATACCATTACGCTCGGAGCGCAAGCGGCGCCGCGCGCCTTCGTGCCACTTTTTCTGAGTCTCCTATTAAGCTGCGGCGTTGCAGCTCTCGTTTGGGCACGGAAGCGTAAGAGCCGCCTCCCTAGCTCACGCATTTGAGTGCTCAGCTCGCTGTGTCGTGCAGAATGATCGGCGCCTAGTCTGCACACCCGGAACTCGCGTACTGTATTTAGCGGCTAAGCCATTTTACAATGTGGACTAGATCATATTCGCCGAGAAAACTTTGGAATCAGGAAAGAGAAGAGAGAGCTACGAATGAACTTCACAGGTACAGACAAATACGTCGCGACAGACGAACTACAACTGGCAGTCAATGCGGCTATAGCGCTGGAGAAACCGCTTCTGATAAAGGGTGAACCTGGAACAGGAAAGACTATGCTCGCAGAGCAGATCTCTGAGGCCTTGGGTATGCCACTTATCCAATGGCATGTGAAGTCGACTACAAAGGCCCAGCAAGGTCTCTATGAGTACGATGCCGTTTCACGATTGAGAGACTCGCAGCTTGGCGATGAAAAGGTCAAAGATATCTCTAACTACATCGTGAAAGGGAAGATGTGGGAGGCATTCGAAGCAGGGCAGCAATCTGTCCTTCTAATCGATGAGATAGACAAGGCTGACATCGAATTCCCCAATGATCTCTTGCTCGAACTCGACAAGATGGAGTTCTTCGTTTACGAGACTCAACAGCTTGTCAAAGCAAAGACCAGACCCATCGTTATAATTACGAGTAATAACGAGAAAGAACTCCCCGATGCATTCCTACGCCGTTGTTTCTTCCATTACATCGAATTTCCGAATTCACAAACAATGGAAAAAATTGTCGATGTGCACTACCCAGAAATCAAGAAAGAACTGGTTCGGCAAGCGATGGATGTTTTTTTCGATGTGCGGAAAATCCCAGGTCTTAAGAAAAAGCCATCCACCTCTGAGTTAATTGACTGGCTCAAATTGCTTATGGCGGATGATATTCCCGAGGATATTCTCAAGAATCGCGATAACAAGAACGCGATCCCACCTCTCTACGGTGCGCTACTGAAGAACGAGCAGGACGTTCATCTTCTTGAGAAACTCGCATTCATGCATAGAGCCAAAAGCTAATGCTGATAGATTTTTTCATGACACTCCGTAAAGAACGCTTACCGGTGTCCTTTACCGAGCTTTTCACGCTTCTGGAGTGCCTAAAGCGGAATATCATCTTTGGCAACATCGATGACTTCTACCTGCTTTCGCGCATGTGCTTCGTCAAAGACGAGAAAAATTTTGATAAGTTCGATCGCGCATTTTCTAAATACTTTGAGAAGATTGAAGCCCTTGATGAGTTATCAATGGCCGAAATTCCTAGTGAATGGCTTCGCAAAGAACTTGAGTCAATGCTCAGCGAAGAAGAGAAGGCTAAGATTGAAGCGCTGGGCGGGCTAGAGAAACTGATGGAGGAGTTCAAGAAGCGCCTTCAGGAGCAGGAGAAGCGCCATCAAGGCGGGAATAAGTGGATAGGCACTGGTGGCACATCACCCTTTGGTGCCAATGGATACAATCCGGAAGGCATAAGAATAGGACAAGACAGCGGTCGTAATTCTCGCGCCGTCAAAGTATGGGATAAACGTAATTATAGGGATCTCGACGACTCGGTAGAGATCGGCACGCGGAATATTAAAATGGCATTACGCCGATTGCGAAAATTCGCAAGAACCGGCGCAGCAGAAGAACTGGATATAACAGATACCATTTCTTCGACGGCCAAAAATGCAGGCATGCTGGATATCAAGATGGTTCCGGAGCGGCACAATTCTGTCAAAGTCCTGATATTTTTCGATGTTGGCGGATCGATGGATCCCCATGTGAAGCTTTGTGAAGAGTTGTTTTCAGCAGCGAGAACCGAATTTAAGCATTTGAAGTATTTCTACTTTCATAACTTTATCTACGAGTCAGTCTGGACCAAGAGTCATCGGCGGCATGCAGAGACGACCTCTACCTTTGACATAATCAATAAATTTTCGAAAGACTACAAAGTGATTTTCGTAGGCGATGCAACTATGGCGCCCTACGAGATTACCCACGTCGGTGGCAGTATTGAACACTATAATGAAGAGGCCGGTGCGACGTGGTTTAAACGCATTAGTGAGCATTTCGAACATCTGGTATGGATTAATCCAACCCCAAAGGAGTATTGGGAACACAGTTATTCTATCGAAGTGGCGAAAGAGCTCGCCGAGAACAAGATGTACCCGCTCTCTGTAAAAGGACTCGAAGAAGCGATGAAACTTCTCACTAAGTAGCGAGTGATGAAGGCATTCGACACGTTAAATTCCACGGGAGGAATTGTGGTAGAGAAACTGCAGCAAGAACTTGATCCTCAGCAATTTCAGTCCCTACCGGAACTAATCGACTATTGCTTGTCGACACACGCTGAATTACCGGGATTTAGTTGCTTCGGTAAGACGATGCTGTTTAAAGAGGTCGATGAGCTCAGCTGGCGGTTCGCGAAATATCTGCAAAACGAAACTGGCCTCAAGTCAGGCGATCGGATCGCAATTCAGCTACCCAATGTCCTGCAGTTTCCCGTTGCGCTTTATGGGGCTCTTCGCGCTGGCCTCATAGTTGTAAGTACTAATCCTCTTTATACAGAACAGGAGTTGGAGCATCAGTTCAATGATTCTGGTGCTGTCGCGGTTGTCACCCTTGAATCTTTTGCGTCTAAAATCGAGGCTGTGCTCGCACGGACAAAGCTAAAAACAGTCATCATTTCTTCGCTAGGCGATCTGCAGCCAGCGCCGAAGCGAATCATGCTTAACGCTTTCGCTAAGTACCTAAAGAGAATGGTTGCTCCCTATTCGATACCGAATGCCGTGCGTTTTATTGACACCCTTAAGCACGCATCGAACGCCTTTGCACCGCCACAGCTCGATCGTAATGATACCGCTGTCCTGCTGTATACCGGTGGCACGACAGGCGTGGCCAAAGGCGCAATGATCTCTCACGCAAATATAATTGCAAACCTCATGCAGTTCCGTTCGCGGTCGGTTCTCGCGATGGATGACCGCTGCGAGAGCGTCGCCGCACCACTTCCCCTCTATCACAGCTATGCGTTCTTGATGCACTGTTTCGCAATGCCCTACGCCGGTAATCACAGCGTACTTATCACTAATCCGAGGGATATTTCTGGCCTGATTAAAGCCCTATCGCGATACAAGGTTAGCGGATTTGTCGGAATCAACACGCTTTACTCGGCTATCATGCGACACCCCAGCTTTTCCAACTATGACAAAAAGCATTTGAAATTCTGTGGCGCTGGTGGCATGGCTATGAGTTCGTCGATTGCTGAGGAATGGCTTGAGCGGACCGGCTGCGAAATCATGGAGGGCTATGGGCTTACGGAGTGTTCGCCCGCGGTAACTGTCAATGTGCCCGGTAGAGTCTTAGCTGGAACCGTGGGGTTTGCGTTACCTGATACCGAATTATGCACCGCGAACGAAGCAGGGGAAATTCTTGCGTCGGGCGAGCGGGGGGAGCTTTGGATCAGAGGTCCTCAAGTAATGCTAGGTTATTGGGAAAAAGAGCAGGCGACACGAGAGGCGATCACCCCCGAAGGCTGGTTTAAAAGTGGCGACTATGCCGAGATTGATTCCGAGGGCTATGTCAGGATTGTCGATAGGAAGAAAGACATGATTTTAGTTTCGGGGTTTAATGTTTTCCCGAATGAAATCGAAGACTGGGTAAACCGGCATCCGCGTGTCTTGGAGAGTGCAGCGATCGCTGCGCCTAATGAGCGCACAGGCGAGGCGGTGAAGTTATTTGTCGTTGCTCATGGCGACAAGCCGAGCGTTGACGAGATTGTCGCGCATTGCCGACAAGGATTAACTTCGTACAAGGTACCCAAAGAAGTCGTTTTTGTAGACGACCTTCCGAAGTCTATTATCGGTAAAATTCTACGCCGCGAATTACACTAAGGGGTCGACGCGATTGAACGGCAATGCCACCTCTCCGACCTCGATGCGCAGCTCTACACAGAAGTCTGCCGCAGATGACCTAGAGCAGTTACACGCAGACGGCAAAAAAGAAAAGACAAAGACAGCGCTGCTCGCCAGCCTCGAGTCGACTCTTGAATCTGTGCAACTCAGCGATACCCACAGACTACAGAAAAAAGTTCGCAAATTTGCGGCGTCATTAGAGAGTCCCGCTTTAGAGGCGTCCCACACAAGCGATTCCTTCTCAAGCGATTCCTTCTCAAGAGATTCCCGTCAGGCGTTTGAGCGTCTACTAGAAGAATTGAAGAAGTCTGCACGTAAATGTGAGAAGTGGCGCGACCTTATCTTGCACAACCCACTTCAGCGCCGAGAGCAGCCCCGTTGCAAGTCCCCACCCGATAATCGCCGAGATCACGCCTTCGAGGAGGAAGGGAAGCTGGATCGACCATGAGGAAGCGCCAACAAGTTTCATCACGCCAGTTTCGCGGCGACGGTTAAAGGCTGCGATACGAAGAGTGTTGCTGATAAGTAGTGCGGCGGTAAGTACAGAGAGAAGTCCAACAATCAGCGCGCCGTTACGAAGAACTGCAAGGAGCTTGAAGAACTTCTCAAGAATCGTGCGCTGATCTTGCACAATATCTACGCCAGGTCGACCACTAAATGCACTGACTACAACATCGAACTGCGTTGGATCTTTCAACTTCACTCGGAATGATTCGGGAAGTTGATCCGCAGTGACGTTCTGTGCAATTGCCGAATTCTTAAATCGCTCCTGGAAACGCTTAAATGCTTC
>JALRKV010000001.1 GCA_023254735.1 Pseudomonadales bacterium
CGAGGAAGAGTATCGCGCTTCGACGCTTGGGTTCGGTGTTGCGAACGAGCTCGCAGGCGACCGCGACAAAGCTTACTGCGAGCAGCGCATAAAGTAGCGCATTGAGTACGCGGCCTGCAGTAAATAAATCGAGATCTAGAAGAATAAAGTGCGCGAAGACAACCGAGTAGGTTGCCCACGGATAATAGGCGTAGGCGGCGGCAAGGCCATCGTGTAGCAAGATGTCGGCGACGCGTACATAGGTATAGGCGTCGTCATTGGGCCGTTCGCCAAGCGACAGCACGTAGCCTGCGATCAGCAGCGACCCGATCAGCACAAAAATGCGCGGATGCTGGCGAAGCCAGTTGAGTGCGGGGTGATCGAGCATGGTCGCGCGCGTCCTCGAGGGTTGATAAGCGATGGTCAGGCTGTGTCTTACTAGCTGATTACGCGAAAGCATGAGGCCCTGCGTAGTCAAGTTGAGCGTGAACCACGGCATTACGAGCAGTGATTGTAGCAGAGCGCAGGGGCGCGACCACCCATTGCGGCTATGCTAGACTCTGAAAAAATTTCCCAGCGCGCGGTGATGCCGCTCTGAGGAAACAAAATAGACGAGATAAAGCAGAAACCGTGGAGAAGGCAGCCATGCCGCAATCGATGCCCCCTTTTCAAACCGCTCGCGTGCTTGTTGTAGGCGATGTGATGCTCGACCGCTATTACCATGGCTCGGCGACGCGCATTTCGCCCGAGGCGCCGGTGCCCGTGGTGCGCGTCAATAACCAAGAAGACCGCCCGGGTGGGGCGGGTAACGTGGCGCTGAACATCGCGGCTCTTGGTGGAGCGGCGACGCTCGTTGGCGTGGTCGGCGCCGATGCGACGGCTAAAGACCTAGGCTCGCGCCTCGCTGCAGCAGGCGTGCGCTGCGAGTTTTTAGAATCGGCCGACAAGCCAACCATCACCAAGCTGCGCGTGATTAGCCAGCATCAGCAGTTGCTGCGTATGGATTTCGAGCAGCAGTTTGACGCAGCTGATGTAGCAGACCTCGGCGCGCGCTTCGAGGCGATGCTCGACAACGCGCAGGTCGTAATCGTCTCCGATTACGCGAAGGGCGCGCTGCAGGACGTTCCGAGTTTAATCAACGCGGCAAAGTCAAAGGGCAAGCCGGTTATCGTCGATCCTAAAGGCAGCGACTTCGAAAAATACCGCGGCGCGACGCTGATTACACCCAACCTGCTCGAATTTGAAACAGTCGTCGGCGCGTGCGCTAACGAGAAGGAGCTGGTCGAAAAGGGTCTCGCGCTCATGCTCAAACTCGACTTAGAGGCGATCCTCATTACCCGCGGCGAGAACGGCATGACGCTGCTTCGCCCAGACTCTCCCGAACTGCATCTGCCGGCACGCGCACAAGAAGTCTTCGACGTTACCGGCGCCGGTGATACTGTGATCTCAGTACTCGCGGCAAGTCTAGCCGCAGGCGAGGGGTTTGCCGAGGCGACGGCACTTGCGAATCTCGCGGCGAGCCTCGCCGTCGGTAAGCTCGGCACCGCCGCCATTAGTGGCCCCGAACTGCGCCGCGCGCTGCATCAGTTGCAGGCAT
>JALRKV010000022.1 GCA_023254735.1 Pseudomonadales bacterium
GGATCCCAACTTCGTTGCGCTCGGCATCGCGGCGATCTCTCTGCTAATCGTTTTTAAGTGGCCAAAAAAATGGGGGAAGATCGTCCCTCCACCCCTCGCCGCGCTCATTATCGCGACCCTCGTCAGTCTGGTAGTTCCTGGCGCGCCGATACTCGGTGATATTCCCACAGGCCTGCCGAGCTTCTTGAAGCCCAGTTTTAGTCAAGACACTCTGCTGGTTGTGATGGAGGCTGCGATTATCCTCGCTCTGTTAGGATCTATAGACAGTCTGCTGACATCACTAGTCGCGGACAACATGACGCGAACCAAGCACAACTCCAACAGGGAATTAGTCGGTCAGGGATTAGGCAATATGGCCGCTGGCTTTTTTGGTGGAATCCCCGGCGCAGGCGCGACGATGCGTACCGTGGTGAATATTCGCACTGGCGGTCAGACCAAAATCTCGGGCATCGTGCACAGCCTCCTGCTTCTCGCGATTGTTGTGGTTTTGGCACCGTTCGCTTCGCAGATCCCGCATGCAGTGCTTGCTGGAATACTGGTCAAGGTTGGCTACGACATTATCGATGTGTCTTACCTTAAAAATGCTCACCGCGGGCCGCGCTGGGATCTTGCCCTCATGGTGCTTGTGCTCGTTCTGACGGTATTCGTAGATCTTATCACCGCGGTCGTAGTCGGCGTAGTTATGGGTGCGTTAGCATTCGTTAAACAGATGGCAGACGCACAGCTCGCCCGCTTGGGTGGATCTCGAGAAGACGGCCAAGTTGAATACTCCGACGAAGAGGAGGCACTATTCGCTCGCGCGAGCAATCGCATCACGATGTTCGATTTCGGTGGGCCTTTAAGCTTCGGCGCCGCGGCAGATCTTGGCCATCAGGTGCGCGAAAACTCGCGGGGCCGGGGGCAAGTGCTAATCCTTGATTTCAGCTCGGTGCCATTCATCGACGTGTCAGCAGCTCGCGCAGTCGAAACGATTGGTTGCGACGCGGAATCATCGGGCAAGAAAGTCCTCATCTCAGGGATGAATGAGAGTGTCAGAGCTGTCTTGATGGGGTTAAGCGCAGACTGCTGCCTAGCCGACGGCGACTATCATTCGAAGCGAATTGACGCGATTAGAGCGGCAGTCGCCTATATTGAAGACTCACCTAACGAAGGCGGCAGCAGACACAGTGGAGTTTCTGCTCAGCCTACGTAAGCGCATGCAGTTAGAGAGGGAGTACGTAGACAGAGTTAACTCGAAGCAGTAAGCATGGGTGGCAGCGGCTTTAGTCGGTGCCTCCTTCTTTTTAGGCCAACTCGGCGATCGAGTTGGCCTTTTTTTTGGTATCCGACGTAACTAATGCAAATAGCAAAGCATGCCCGAACAATCTCTCAACGCGAAAGCTGCTAAACTTCGGCAAATCCTCAGGCCGGTTGCCTTGAACCCGAATTCGAAAGTCCTATGATTCCTAGCGAAAAAGATCTCTGGTTCCTGCCCCTCGGTGGCTGCGGTGAAATAGGGATGAACCTCAACCTGTTTGGCCACAATGGCAGCTGGCTCATGGTCGACTGCGGCATCACCTTTGAAGACTCTGCAGCCAGTCGAACGGGCAACCGCGTGGAAATGCCCGATCCGCTTTTTATTGCTAATCGGCATGAAGCGCTTGCAGGCATTATTGCTACGCACGCGCACGAAGATCACATCGGTGCGCTGCCTCATCTCTGGGAGCAATTGCGCTGTCCCATCTATACGACACCCTTCACTCGCAATGTGATCGCGCGTAAATTCGCTCAGGCCGGCATCCGCGCGCCTCTGGTAACTGTGCATTCTGGTGAGACTGTCGAGATTGGACCGTTTAGGGTCACTTGGGTGCCGATAACGCATTCGACGCCCGAGACGAATGGGCTCTTGATCGATACCCCCGCCGGACGCGTGCTGCATACGGCGGACTGGAAAGCAGATCCGGCACCGGTTGTCGGAGAGCCGATTCAGCCGACGCTGTTTCAGGGTATTGGCGATCGTGGTGTAGGGTCGATCATCTGCGATTCGACGAATGCGCCACTGACGGGTACTTCAACATCGGAATCGACGCTTTTCGATGGTCTGCTTGCGGCGGTGCAGGCGAGTCCGCAGCGCGTCGTGGTGGCGTGCTTTTCGAGTAATGTCGCGCGGCTGCAAACGATCGGCAATGTCGCTCACGTGGCAGGCCGATATATTGGCTTACTGGGGCGTTCATTAATTAACATGCACGGCTGTGCGCGAGGGGCGGGTTATTTGTCTGATAACTTCAATCTCGTGCAGTCCAATCATCTCGGCTATATGCCGCCAGAGGAGGTGCTCGCTATTGCGACGGGCAGCCAAGGCGAGGTCGGCGCAGCGCTCTACCGTTTGGCGCAGGACAGTCATCCCGATGTCAGTCTCGCGGCCGGTGACCACGTGATTTTCAGCTCTAAGACGATTCCAGGCAATGAGATCGAAGTGGCAAGTTTGATAGCGATGTTCGAGGCGCGCGGGATTCGCGTGACTCAAAATGAGTTCGAAGGCAAGCCTGTCCACGCGACCGGCCACCCCTGCGCCGAAGAGCTCGCGCAAATGTACCGCTGGATTCGTCCCCGCGTCGCAGTGCCAGTTCATGGGGAGGCGCGTCACATGGATTGCAACGCCCGCATCGCCGCCGCCAGCGGCGTCCCGGTGCAGCTGCGAGGACAGAACGGCGATCTTTTCGACCTGGTGTTGGATAAGGTCAAACGTTCGGCCGCACCCGTGGGCAGGTTATGGTTCGATGAGCGCAAGCGCGTTCTCGAAAAAGTCTAAATACGAAAAAGCGCCCTAGCCGATAGGCCAATCCGCCGCATCGCGCGTGTCCAGTGTTTGCAAAACCGGCCCTGGCGACCAGCGCGCGACGTAAGAACCTTGAGGATCATAGGTCTCGGTTTGTTTCTGGAGATTGAAATGTCGGCCACCTCGGGGATCCACGCCGACTCCTGCGATGTACTGCCAATTGCCCCAGTTAGATGCAACATCGTAGTCGCAGAGCTGATGCTCGAACCAGGCTGCGCCATAGCGCCAGTCCATCTCTAGCTCGTTGACCAAACAGCTCGCGGCAATCTGCCTGCCACGGTTAGAGAGATACCCTGTTGCTTTCAGCTGTTTCATGCAAGCATTCACGAGAGGGTAGGGAGTGGTGCCCTGGCACCACTTTTCGAAGCGCTCGGGGTAGAAGCACTTAAATCCGCCGCATGAGCTTATGCCGCGCAGCGAAAAAAGTTTGGGGCCAATCTGCACCGCAATCCACTGAAAGTATTCGCGCCACAGCAGCTCCACATAGAGCCAGTAGGTTGACTCATTTGCGCCTGCGGTTTGTTCGTAGCTGCGGAGAGTCGCGAGCGCTCGGCGGACCGAGAGGCTACCGCTATTGAGCCACGGCGAGAATTTTGAGCTCGTCTCCCAGCCGTCTAACTCATTGCGCGTTTTCTTGTAACTACTCGCATGAGGCGACCCGAAGTAGGTTTTCAGGTGGCGCTTGGCCGCCGATTCTCCGCCCTCGAACGCTGACTCTTGGGTGCCATAACCGCTCAGATCTGGAATCTCTGCGCTTCTGAGTTCGGCGAAGGAGATACCGGCGGGGGGTGGAGGCAAGGAGGCCGGTGCGTCGACTGGCAGAGATGTGTCCGTGCGCTCGGCAAGCGAACGAAATTTGGAATAGCTCACTACTCTGTCCTTCGGCAGAGGCGAGCTACCCCGATCGAAAAGCGTATAGGTATCTTGCGTGTCGATGATGAGCTCTGGGCGCCGAGCGGCGAGTCCCGCCAAGGCTGCAGCTTCGTCGGTGCCGGGGAGAAAGCTGCAAACTACTTTATCAATCGCGTGCCGCTCGACAAGTTCGGCCAGGCAGCGGTCTGGCTCGCCGACGACGAAGAGAATCTCTTGGCCGTAAGTGGCGAGCGCGACGCGCAAATCGGCCAGACACTGCCGAATAAACTGCCACCGGTGCGCTCCCATCGACGCGGTATGATAACGATATTGGCTAAACCACCGTGGCTCGATGCAATACACGCAGAGCAGGCTTTCCGACTTTGCCGCAGAGAGTAGCGCGGCATTGTCGTCGATTCGAAGATCTTTGGTCAGCCAGTAAAGAGTCTTGTGCATTGGTCGTCGAGCCTTGAGCTTACGCTGCTTTATAGTTTGATAAACGCGAGTGCGTAGTTGCTATTCAGTGGAATGACCAACTGGTGCTGAATCGAGTCGTAACACATTGACGCCGCGCTCGGAATACCTTCGGCGATTAGCGTTGCCTCTTGGCCTGGCGCGATCCGCGATACGCTGCCGAAACGTACGCTGCTAACGTATTTTGTTCCGTCTTCGAGTATGACAATCCCATCGTTACCGCCTTCAACGGCATATTCCGTATTGCGCAGTTCGCCTTCGGGGCTGAAGGTAAGCACGGCGTTATCGCCGATGTTGACCACAACGACATCGCCGTTGCCGTCGATTGCGACTCCATTGGGGATCGCCAAAGGGGCACCATCGATCAAGACAGAAACCTCGCCCGCAGCGCTAATCTTATACAGGCGCTCCGGAGCACGCGTATTTGACGCGTAGATTGTGCCATCCTCACTCACCGCGATGCCGTTTAGCAGCGTAGCACCCGGAACAGGGATGTTACGTAAAGGCGTGCCGGTTGCGAGGTCGAACTCACGAACGAAACCCGAATCCACTGTATAAAGTGAGCCATTGGCGATCGCACTGCCTAGGGGCTGGTGGAGTTCTAATCCGTCTCTCGTTACGCCGATCCACTTGGGCGTATGCACACTGCCATCGGGATTGATTAACGAGACAAATCCGTCGTTTTCGGTTCCATCGCCCGGATTGCCGTTGTTCATTGCGAGAATGAGATTACGCGTCGCATCGAACGTGCAGCTTTCGGAGAAGTGGAACGCGCCATAAACCTTCACGTTATCCGACATGAGCTTGCGCTCACCGGCCTCATTGACCGAACCAATTGGTTCTCCGACCCGAAATTCTTGCGCGCTCGATGCGCCGGCGAGAAGCAGGCTTCCTGCAACTAGCGAGGCGTTGATGCCAAGACGCCCTAGTTTCCGGAGACCGAACAGCTGGTTGGAGTGAGTAACGTTACGCATAAATCGATTCCTTTCATAAATGGCTGACAGAATTAGTGCCCATCATACTACGCGCGGCAGCATGAAGGAGATGGGCGGCGGCCGTAATTTTACTGCGCTTAGCGGTTTTCACTCTCTTGCCGCGATCCTTTTCAATTAATGGGTAATAGATGGGTAGATATCGCGCTGTTACCCAATTAGTCCCCCATAACTCCTTGTCACGATTTCAACGGTTGAACTAGCCTTTTGGTGGGATGGTCAATTGCAGTACTCCATTCTCGCTTCAGAGTTAGTCATTGCGGGGAGAACAAGATGCCACAGCACCCAGAACTAGAAGAAAAATTACGCTTGCTTTATGGCAGTGGACTTAACGCGACTATCGATAAACATAGCAAGCTCGCACGCGAGCTTGGCATCGCAAGGCAGAATATTAGTAAGTGGATAAAAGGCACCGATACTCACCAGAAAGGCACGATACCTCGCGCTCAGCTCGATCGAATTGCTGCTCTTTTTTCGATTGAACCGGGCTGGTTACGCCTACCGGTAGACGAGTTCGAAAGGCGCGTTCAACGGAGACTCAAAGCGTTGAATCTGGCGGTAAACGCTGAGGAGCCTTTGGTATTTAGCAATTGCGCTGTCGCGCCACCCCAGAGATTAATTGGGCGCGATGAGGAGATGAGTACCTTAGGTTTTGCGTGGGCACACCAACGAGTAAGCTGTGTCCATATTCACGGGTTTGGGGGTATCGGCAAGACGGCGCTGCTAGATACGTGGTTTGTTGAGAGGGAGAGTCGACACTTCTGCGGGGCAGAGTTTGTTTTTTCGTGGTCGTTTTCGCAATCCGAAAATCTCAGTGTACAAGAACACGAAGCGCAATTTTTAAATGCAGCAATGTCGTGGCTTGGGCTCTCTCAACATGCCCGCGACTCGGCAGTTGAAAGAGCCAAAAGGATTTGCGAGGCCATCGGCTCAAGGCGCACGCTTCTGATTCTTGATGGTTTGGAGGTTTTGCAGCGAATCGCAGGCGGGAGAGGGGTGCTCGAAGCCGCTGGTGTGCAACACCTGATTGTTGAGCGGATGAAAGACGGCGCCAGCCTGCTCGTTCTGAGCGCTAGATTGGCGATTAGTCCTTTGCAGAGTGCCAAAGTGGGAAGAGTGTTGGGCCTAGCACTCGGGGGACTCAAACAAGAAGAGGGCATGGAATTTTTCGAGGAGCGAGGAATTCTTGTTGACCCGTTCATCGCTCAGGAACTGAATGAGCATTTTTGCGGTCACCCTTTATTATTAAAGACTGTCGCCGAGTTTAGTGAGTTAAGCGCCGGCAGAGGCGGGTGCTTGAAACGAGGATATGTCGACTATGAACATTTTCTTCTAGGTCGCCATTCTGCACAGACGAGTTTGATAGAGCTCAGCCACGATAGCCACGATAGCCGCGAGATTACGCATCAGTCCCTAGGCTGGTGCGCGAGTGAAGCTGAGAACGAGCTGCTCGAGGCAATGGCGCTTGTCGGAAGCGGGATCACGCTGAGCGAGCTCACTGCACTGCTTGGCTACTGCGCAACACAAAGGCAAGAGATCGTCCGCCGAGTCGTCAGAGAATTAGTCCGCGCGCACTTAGTGATTCCAGACACCCTAGATGACACCCCAGATGACACCCCAGATGACACCTCAGCCACGAGTAACACGGAAGATTCGCTGCCGGTGGACAGCCTGAAAGTTAGGCTGCAGCCCTTGCTCAGTCAGGCGCTGATTGCATCGCTGCAGAAAGACAAAACAGTAGATCTGGCGCATCGGCATAGCGCGCTATTCGAAATCCTCGTCGCGCTCGCAGAGGCGCCTGACGTCTCAATCGAGGCTAAGACAAGGCTGTATCTTCTCGCGTCTGAGCAAGGTGTGCAGGCAGGGAGAATCGAAGAGGCCTACGATGTTTATTTTAGGCGCTTGAGGCAGGGTCGACAGCTGCGCCACTTGGGGAACAAAAAAGCCGAGCGGCGTACGCTCATGGCATTCTTTGAATGCGATTGGGATACCGCCTTGCCTCAATTGCCTGCCCTCGCTCAGGCACGGATGAAAGCGAGTGCGGCAATGAATCTAATGTCGTTAGGGCTAACGGAGGCGGCGTTGGTGCCTGCGACAAAGAGTGTCAGCTGGTTGAGCACCCATGGACATCACAAAGACGCCCTGCAGCTGGCGGGGGCGCTGCTGTCGATGCTCGTCGCCACGGGCCAACTGGCCCGCGCGCAAAGTTTACTCAAAGAACTCGCGCCCCTCGGCGACTCCTCTACCGATGCTGGCTTGCGCTGCTCTGCCCTTAGCTTTAGCGGCTATGTAGCATTTTTGAATGGGCAGATTGAGGAGGCGCGACGAGCCTTCGCCGAATCCGAAGCGATTATTCAAGCAGCCAGTTGCGAAGAGCCCCTTTTCCCCGCGGTTAGTACTTACTACGTCGCGTTTTTATTGGAGACTGGGAAAATCGAGGAGGCTTTGTCTCGAAGCCTACAGACTGCCTCGTGGCGCGAAACGGGTCAATGGCAAACAAAGGTAGACTTCCCCTCGCTCGAGGCGAGCGATCTAATGGTGATGGGCTTGGCTTATCTGCACCTCGGCAGTGTCGCTAAAGCAGAGGAAATCCTCGAGAGACAGCTGTCTATTCTCATCGCAGCTGACGAGAGGCTTTATTTGCCAGCAGGATTCATTGCGCGCTCGCAACTCAATGTTGTGAGGGGTGCCATTCCCTCAGCCATAGCAGATTTGAGTGAGGCGCTGTGTATTGCAGAAAGCGCAGGCGCGGTCCTCAGTCGTATCGATGCGCTGCTTTGTTTCGCGCGCCTGCACAACGCATCAGGAAACACACAGTATGCGCGTGCCTATATCGCCGAGGCGAAGCAGCTCTCCGGGACAGTAAGGCTTGCGCACTATGACGAGAAACTGCGCATAGCCGAGAGCGAAATAAACACACTTCCGTAGGCGCGAATAGAGTGAGAGAGGCTCGAGAGAAACAAACGAGGTCGATTAAAAAGCGCAATGAATGAGCATTAAAAAGGCCGGCTAATTGCTTAGCCGGCCTTTTCGAATCCTCAGTGAGTTGAATGGCAATGCCATTCAACTCTGACTCGACACTCTAGTCATTGGCAGAAGCCATTGAGCGGGCTTCCTTGGCTTTACGCTCTGCGAGAAGCGTCTCGTAGCCTTCATCGTCAAGGTGTGTGATAGCTAACCACGCGTGAGTCATCTCGTCGCCCGTACGCGAACCACCCATCACAAACATATCTGGGTCTGGGTTGTTAGGGTTCGCTGCAGTATTGTCGTACCACTGCTTCAGAATAATGACCGCGCCCGCAGGAATTAGAGGGGCTGCGTCTGGTGCGTAAAGATGGCTGTGATGCCATGTCGCGCTCCACTTTGAGATTTGGCTGATCTGCTCAGTGCGGCCAGTCTCTGGGTAGAAAATCTCCAGCGATGCAGCATTCATGCGCAGGTGGCCATGTGGCTGGAAGCTATCAAGACGCACTGGGTGATCAAACGAGTGGAAGCCTTGAGTCATAGCATAACCATTCGGTGGCACTACGAGATCGTCTTGGTCGCCTAAGCGGTAGAGAGCGAGGTCTTGTTTGTATTTAAGCGCCTTGCTCTCCTCATCAGAATACAGCCATAGGCCGATTTCAACGACGTTGTCTTTGATTACGCTACCTGGCGCCATAGCACCGAGGCCGCCTTCTTCCAGCTCGTGCTGCTGGCCGTGCTGGCCGGCATCGCCCGGGCGGCCCGCAGGGACGCGGTGGAGACCATCGCCGGACGCCGGCGGACCTTCAACACCGGACTCGGCCTGCCGTTCCGCGACGAC
>JALRKV010000015.1 GCA_023254735.1 Pseudomonadales bacterium
TCCTGCTCCGATGATCGAAATCGAGATGGAGAGTCAAGGGCCGATGCCTGACATCGAGGTCGTTCTTGAGCCGGATGGGGGTGCAACGATTGAGATCGACACCAAAGAAGACGATGTGGACTTCTACGACAACCTTGTTGATGTGATTGACAAGGCTGAGCTTTCGGCGATCTCAATATTGATCTGAGCGATATAACTCAGCTCGACATTGAGCGACTCCATGCGAATAAAAGGATCTATGTCTTCTTGGTCGGAATAGAGATTGATGTGATTGTAGGCCAGCACCACTTCAATATCATGCGCCTGATCGTTTCGGGACAAGCCTTTCTCATCGAATGCCTTCTCAAATTCGGCCACCACATAATCTCTTAGGAACAGGGGGAGCCCTTCGGTTCTTAGACCGTATTCCGTGTAGTTCTGATAATCACCCGGACAGCACAATAAAGGGGAACTGCCGATCTGCGAGGTAATTCCTGCACAGCTCGACAATAGTGTCGCGAGAACGACCATAGATACAATATTTTTCACTCTCTTCATCATGATTCACTTCCATAGAGGATTATAAAAACGCATTGCCCTTGTTGCTAAGATATCGCCGCCAGTCGCGGCGTCATTGATTTAACGCAGCACGAAGCGAAAGTCTGCGCCGACAGATGATCTAGACGGGGAGCTCAAACAAGTTGATCCAAATCAACTTGGCTTAAAACGTCACCTGAAGTGCGACATCATGTCGCACCTCGTGCAGAAAAAACTTCCTTAGAATAGCGCCACAAAATCGGACTATCGGCGATTGCAATGAAGCCGTGGTCATGCGACCGAGCACTAACGAGGAGACGAACATGAATTTCGCGAAAAAATCACTGGCAATTGCCTTCGCCATGGCTGCACCGCTTGCCAATCAAACTTTCGCTCAGGATGGGCAGCGAATCGAAGAAATCACAGTTGTAGGAGTTCGTGATTCGCACACTGTAATCGTCGACGATACGCTGGTTGCCACTCCAGATACCGCGCAGCTATTGCGCAAGATGCCTGGCGCCAACGTCAACAAAAATGGGGAGCTAACTGGAATCGCGCAGTACCGAGGAATGTTCGGTGACCGAATCCGAGTCTCTGTCGATGGCGCCCAAATAAATGGCGCGGGGCCCAATGCGATGGATGCACCCCTCCACTATGCGCCGGTTGCTATCCTTGAGTCGCTCACCATTAATCGCGGGATCGTCCCAGTAAGCAAGGGCCAAGAGACTATTGGTGGTTATGTCGAAGCTGATACTTATGCGGGTGATTTTGGGTCGAACTCTGAGTTTAAGTTTAGCGGCCGTGCCTATGCTGGCGCGCAGTCCGTTAACAGCGGCGATGTACTAAGCGGTTTTTTCTCAGTAGCTAACGACACTCATATCTTTCGAGGGTTTGTGATGCAGGAGAGTGCCGATGACCTAGAGTTCCCTGATGGGAAGATCACGCCCTCGGAATATGACCGTGAGCGCTTTGACTTAGGCTACAGCTACGCAAAAGGCCCGCATGAATTTCGTATAGACTTCGCGCGTAACAACACCAAAGATGCAGGCACCGCTTCTTTGCCAATGGACATCCTTTCGATCGACAGCGATCTGTTTAGATCACGCTACACCTTTACATCCAACTCGGGAGTGTTCACGGCGGAGCTTTCAGCCAGTGACAACGAACATTGGATGACTAACTACCACCTGCGTCGCCCGCCGCAAACTGCTTCACTAACCGACGACCCCATGCGGTTTAGGCGGAACTGGGCGGTGAGCGAAAACTATGGTTTTGCACTGAAGTATGAGCAGTTCGCCGATAACGGAACTTGGCTTTATGGTCTGGACGGCCATTTCGCCGAGCACCGCTCAATCATTACAAATCCAAACGCGATGCGTTTCTACATCTCAAACTTCAACGACGTTAATCGCGACATTATCGGTGCATTCGTCGAACGCGAAATTTCGTTGAATAGTCAGACGGGGCTCGAAGCGGGTCTGCGGGTCAATCATATCAGCATGGATTCAGTTCCGGTTTCAGCGAACCTCAACCCGATGAATATAATGATGGGCATGCCCGTAATGATGAATAATCTCGCGGGCGCGCTATCGACTCAATTCAACAACGGCAATCTAGCGCAAGCAGATACCAACGTTGATGCCTTCATTCGCCTGAGCTATGAGACTAACTCCGACGCTACTTGGTATGTCGGGGCTGCTCGGAAAACTCGTTCGCCGTCCTATCAAGAACGGTATCTCTGGATACCGTTGGAGGCGACCGGCGGTCTTGCTGATGGAAAAACCTATACAGGCAATCCTAATCTTAACCCCGAAGTCGCCCATGAAATTGAGCTTGGATTAGACTTAGAGAACGCGGCATACGGCATCTATCCTCGACTATTCTATAAGCGCGTTTCAGACTATATCCAAGGCATTCCCTCGACCGACATGCTGGCAAATAACTTCGCACAAATGATGGCGAACATGGGTATGGGAATGCCCAATCCGCTTCAGTTCAGCAATGTCGATGCACGCTTCTACGGGCTCGACATCGAGTCAAATTTCTCGATTAGTGACGCAGTGACCTTGCGCGCGATTCTCAATATCGTTCGGGCTGATAGGCGCGATATTGACGACAACCTCTATCGGGTCTCGCCAGACAATATTCTGATCGCGCTCGATTATCGTGGTAACGGCTGGACGGGATCTATCGAGAGCGTGACGTATGCCGATCAGGACCGTATTTCAGTCACGAATTCAGAGCTCACTACCGACGGCTATTCTCTAATTAATGTCATGGCAAGATCTGAAATTAGCGAAGGAGTTGAGGTAAGCATCGGCGCCGAAAATCTGCTCGATGAGAGCTATCTCGATCATCTCGCAGCCTATAACCGAGCTTTCAATCCGGACATCGCGAGTCGATCGAGGATGCCCGGACTCGGAAGAAATTTCTACGCAAGGGTGATGTGGAATTTCTAATTGCTCCTAAGCCATCGGTCTGCTAGGTTTCTGATGTAAAGAGATCAGAAAACATTACAATGACCACTGACCAAAAGCCGGAAAAAACGCTGACGCGCCGAAGACTCCTTCGGACTGGAGTGATGACTGGGATCGTGATTCCTAGCTCCGTTTTCGGCCAGCCCCCGAATCGCGCTCGGCCAAAGAAAGGGGACTGGCTCGTTTTCGACGGTGGAGATAGGAACGGCGAGCGCATCACGCCTGCGCTACTGACACTCAACCAGCGACCTATCGCCGCCCTCGCGAAAGAGCCTGCGACTAACACCCTTCGCGATGGCTCTCGACTCAATCGCGTCATGGTAACGAAGCTAGACTTAGCAAAACTCGATAGCGAAGTCGCAGGCCTCACCGCGGACGGAGTTATCGCCTACTCTGCTGTGTGCACGCACACGGGCTGCGATGTAACCAACTGGGATCCAGACAATTTGCTCATGGCCTGCCCTTGCCATGAATCCAAGTTTGATGTGTATAGCAATGCTAAAGTGGTCGGCGGCCCCGCTCCGCGACCACTCGCGATACTTCCGCTTAGCCTCGGTGAGGACGCCATTATAGTCGCGGACTCTTTTCAGGGCCGCGTCGGTTTCACCCAACAATTCTAATCTGTACCGCTTGATTATAAATTGCGGTCAACAACTCTGCCTAAGTCGAAAACAACAAAAAAGGAGAGGCTTCAATGTTAACAGCCATGCGCTCTGTGCTCGTCAGGGTTGCTCTACTCACTGCCGTATTTCTCAGCGTCATAAGTGTCATTAGCACCACAGTTTCTGCGCAAAACCTGCCGCCTTATTCGCCGGTTACCGACGCAAGACTGCGAAACCTAGACAGCGACAGCTGGCTACTCTATCGCGGAAGTTATGACTCACATGGGTATAGCGCGTTAGATCAGATCGACACGAGCAACGTGGCAAACCTCAAACCTGTCTGGAGCTTTTCGACAGGTCTACGCGAAGGCCATCAGGCACCGCCGATCGTAAATAACGGCTATATGTATGTGAGTACGCCGCAGAATCATGTCCTTGCGCTGAACGCCGTCACCGGCGATCTACTCTGGCGCTATGTGCGCTACTTGCCCGACGACCTGCAGCAGTTCCACCCGACTAACAGGGGCGTCGCGCTTTATGGCGACTACGCTTATCTCGCTACGGTTGATGCCTTCCTCGTGGCTCTCGATGCGTTAACAGGCGAGGTGGTCTGGGAAGTCGCCGTTGAGGATTATTACAACGGTTATTACATGACTATGGCGCCTCTTATCGTTGATGGCGTAGTGATGGTGGGCGTATCCGGCGGTGAACTCGGTATTCGAGGCTTCGTCGCAGCTTTTGATGCTTCGACAGGCGAGGAGCTTTGGAAAACGTACACGATTCCTGCGCCCGGCGAGCCTGGCTCGGAGTCATGGCCGGGAGACACTTGGCAGACCGGCGGCGTTCCCGTCTGGATCACCGGCTCTTACGACCCCGATTTAAATCTCACCTACTGGGGTACAGGCAACGGCGGACCCTGGATGGGTGATACAAGGCCCGGCGACAATTTGTATTCAACCTCAGTCATCGCGCTCGACCCGAAAACTGGGGCGTTAAAAAATCACCATCAGTATCACTGGAACGATTCTTGGGATTGGGATGAAGTCTCGGCTCCCCTGCTGATCGACTATGAACGCGAAGGCGACACCGTGAAAGGCTTGGTTCATCCCGGCCGTAACGGCTATCTTTGGTTTTTAGAACGAAGCGCGGACAAGATAAGCTTTGTAGACGCGAAACCATATGTCTATCAAGACGTCTTCACCAGCATCGATCCAATAACCGGCAGACCCGAGTACGATATGACTAAGAAGCCCGGCACTGGCTATGAGGCGAGCTTCTGTCCATCGCTTTGGGGCGGCAAAGATTGGCCGCCGGCCGCATTCGACCCCAATTCGCGCCTCCTCTTCATCCCAGCGAACGAGAACGTCTGCTCGACAATGGTTGGCGAGGAAATAGAATACAGCCCCGGCCGCGCCTACATGGGACGCGGGACATCAGACGACGGCGGATTTTTTGTGCGCGAGGGTGCAGACCACATTGGCGAACTCCAGGCCTGGAACGTGGACACCGGCGAACGCGCATGGACAAAAACATTCGAAAGCCACAACTGGGGACCGATTCTCGCAACCGCAGGCGATCTCGTGTTTATGGGCGGCACCAACGATCGCAAATTTAGGGCTTTTGATTCCAAGAGCGGCGAAATACTTTGGGAGTACCCAACTAATTCCGGTGTCATCGGCGTTCCTGTAACGTTCACGGTTAGCGGCAAGCAATATGTCGCCGTGCAATCAGGCTGGGGCGTCGATGCGCAAAGAGAGCAAAACTTAATCAACATGACACGCGGCAGCAACACCTATGTGCCACAGGGCGGTGTAGTGTGGGTGTTTGCCCTGCCTTAATCTTATGCAATAGACTCAGGAGGGGGTAAATAACGATTGCTCTTTACGGGCCGAAGGCTCCATTCAAGGGTGCGGAAGTTGAGGATATCGAATTAGAATGTTGACCCTCCTTTCCCTCTTTGCCGTTTCATTCTTAGCTGCGACCATTCTTCCCCTCTCCTCCGAGGTTTATTTCGGTGCGCTTATAGCTGAAGGGTATCGCATCGGATCGCTGCTTTTCTGGGCGACGCTAGGCAACACCTTAGGCGCGTGCGTAAACTGGTGGCTCGGCACGCTTGTTCGAAGCAACTATTCTAGATTCGAAGAATACCGATGGATTCGCATTAAAGGGGAAGAAATCGAACGCGCTGGCGTGTGGTTCAATCGTTATGGAAAATGGAGTTTGCTCGTCGCTTGGGCGCCTGTTATGGGTGACGCCCTCACAGTCTTTGCTGGCATAGCGCGCGTCCCGCTCTGGCAGCTGGCTGGGCTCGCAGGAATCGGCAAATTTGCGCGCTACTTTTTTATTGCGAAAATCGCTACAACGCTAATCAATTGATGTTCGCAGAATTCTCATCGCAGATTGAGCATGCTCCGCCGCCTCGACTCCGAGCGGTGTAAGGTAGCCTCCGTCGGGCAGCGTGGTAAGCCCCTTCGCAAAAAGACTAGCACCAGCAGCAATTCTTGCGGGATCAGCTTCGTGATGAATCTTGAGCCCTTCGAGTGTACTCGATAGCGAGAACAAATTGAGTAACTCGAGTTCCTGAATAATCTCTTCGCTAAAATGCGTCGCCGATTTATCTGATCCTGCCATACCCCTCTCCTTGTGCATATCTAGTAGTACTCAACTCAAAGGTATAACCAAGACGGCTGAGAATCCAGAAGTTTTACTCAGCCACTTTTATGAATATAGGATTAGAATAGAACCACAGATCGGACCATGGGTCCTCACCTAGCAGATCTTGTGTCGGTTCGAGCTCATCGCCGTTGGTTCCTCTCAGTCGGAGATACCCAGACTTTTCGGCGACCAGTGTGAGTCGCACTTCACTCATCCCAGCGGCAGCTAAAAACTCCTCCGCCGAGAATCGCTGATGCACTCTCGTCGTCGGGTTCGAATCGTTGCTGCGATCTTGAGCAGGCCCAGTCAGGTCGCCGCGAATAAGATCGACTCGAGCAACGCTCGGATTTTGCCCACGCGCATTGGTTGACGCAGGATCCAGAAAACGAATGACCACGTCAATCTCTGTACCACGTTCGACTACAAGCTCCTCGCCGAGACTCGCCGAGATTCCGTTGGCACTCGCTGAAAATTCCAATGCCGAAATCAGGTCGCCAGTCGTGACGAAGACTCGACCCTGCC
This sequence comes from Pseudomonadales bacterium, assembly GCA_023254735.1. GTDB lineage: Bacteria > Pseudomonadota > Gammaproteobacteria > Pseudomonadales > Pseudohongiellaceae > UBA9145. The sequence continues at coordinate 6,773 of JALRKV010000015.1, forward strand.
GAATGCCATCGAGGATAGCATCGTGGTCTTTCGTGGCCCACACGTGAGTTTTCGAGTACTCGCCTGGCCAAAAATCGACACCGCCCTCGCTATAATGAACATGAGAATCCGAATTGGCCGTCACCCACCACCGCCGGCCCTCACCGAGCATCGAGTCCCAGAAACCACCGACGATTGCCGTAAATTGGTCAAAGCCGCCCAAGGTACCCGCGTTTCCGTAATAGCCCCTCGGGCGCGGATTCCCTGCGCTGCCATCTTTATGAAGCGCCGCGGCTTGATGCCCCGGTGCTGCTGCCATACCGACAGCAATGGTTGGCGCAGTGTCATTCCAGTCGCGCAGCTCTGCCGGCGTGTACTGGCCATAAACACCGATATCTTTCGCCGACCTAGACGGATGATTAGCGATAAGTATGGGCGCGCGCTCCTGCGTCTTCATGAACTCAAGCGCTTCGAGTAATCGTGGTTCTGCATCCCAGCTAGGATCCGCCGGCCATGGTTCGCGTTTCGCAAAACGCGACTCGATAGCAAACAACTGCTGACTCTCTTCGTGACTGTGTGGAATGATCAGGCTCGAGTGATCTGCTCCAGGGGTGTCGAACTCCATTCCCCAGAATTGCACAACCTCGGGCACGACCAGACGCGACTGTTGCAGCTCTGGATAGGCCTGCTCCAGATTCACCCTGCTGTGGTTGGGTCCACCGTGATCAGTCGCAACCATCCAGCCAAGGCCAAAATACTTCGCCATTAGCGCATTCATCTGTATCGGATAGATAGCATCGCCACCGAGTATCGGCGCTGGCGGCTCTTGCTCACGATCCCAACCGGTGCTGTATCTACTGTGGATGTGATGATCGCCTGCGATCCACTGCGGTGACCCCTCAGCGCCAAATACGGCACTTGTGGCTCCCGCACACAGACATGATAAAAAAATAACGGTGGTTGGTTTCAAAGAATTATTGATACGGATTCTCCCTAAATCAGCTAATACTGTCCGTCGAAGGTAACCCAATAATGTGACAATCAATCGGTGGGCACAAGACAGAAAAGCAACTTGCCGTGAGCTAGTGCCTCATCTACCAGAATCGGCTAGACTCAAGATATTCCGAATAAAACAACCGAGAAAAAAGCATGAGCGTCACCTCTATCGCCGCCGCGGCTAAAGCCGTTGACCCTTCTCCACAAAGCCAACACCCACTCCGCTTCGTCACCGCAGCAAGCCTCTTCGACGGACATGATGCTGCTATTAATATCATGCGCCGAATCCTGCAGGCCAGCGGAGTAGAAGTGATTCACCTCGCCCACAATCGCTCGGTGCAAGAAATTGTCGAGGCGGCTGTACAAGAGGATGCAGATGCCATTGCGATAAGCTCCTATCAAGGCGGCCACATCGAATATTTTAAATATCTAGTCGACAAGCTACGTGAACTTGGCGCAGGGCATATAAAGATATTCGGCGGCGGTGGCGGCGTGATTATCCCCGCCGAAATAAACGAGCTTCATGACTACGGCGTGACCAGACTCTATTCCCCTGCCGACGGCCAGTCTATTGGCCTACAGGGCATGATCGACGACATGATCCTTAAATGTCGGCAGGCAACGGACAGGCCAACGCCGCCGAGCCTTGCCGAACTTGGCCCGAACGATCGAATAACCCTAACGCGCGCACTTACTGCAATCGAAAACGGGCACTACACGCAAGGTGAACTCGAAACGCTCGAGTTGGCGGCGCAGACTAGTTCGACGCCTGTACTCGGCATCACCGGCACGGGCGGCGCTGGCAAGTCGTCGACAACCGACGAGATTATCCGGCGTTTCCGACAAGACGCGAGCGATACCCTCAAAATCGCCGTGCTGGCGATAGACCCCACGCGGCGCAAAACAGGCGGCGCGCTGCTTGGCGATCGCATTCGCATGAATGCAATCAATCACCCGAATATCATGATGCGCTCGGTCGCAACGCGCGACGCAGCGATGGAAATTCCAGCTCGCCTGAGCGCCCTTATCGCAGCCTTTAAACTCGGCGGCTTCGATTTGATTATCGTTGAGACTCCGGGGATCGGTCAGGGCGATGCGGGTATCGTGCCCTACGTCGACTCGTCGCTCTATGTGATGACGCCAGAGTTTGGCGCGGCGAGCCAGCTCGAAAAGATCGACATGCTCGACTATGCCGACGTTTTTGCAATCAATAAATTTGACCGCAAAGGTAGCGAAGATGCGCTAAGAGATGTCTGCAAACAGGTACAGCGCAACCGCGAGGCATGGAGTGAAATGCCCGACGCGATGCCGGTCTTTGGCACTATCGCGTCCAAGTTTAATGATGACGGCATCACGGCGCTCTATCAGGCGCTCGTGCCCGAGCTACGCAAACACGGCCTACCCGAATACACCTCGTGCCTCGCGCGGACCGAGACTAAAACGTCAACGCAGCGCACGGTGATTATTCCCGCGCAGAATCAACGCTACCTCGCCGAGATCGCCGAGGAAGTCCGTGGTTATCATAAGCTGGTGGCTGAGCAGGCAAAGATTGCGCGCGAGCGCCAACAGCTCAAAGCGGCAAAGGCAATGCTTGCAGAGACCAGCGCGCAGAACAGCGATCTCGACGCTCTGATTGAAAAACGCGAATCGGCAATCGACAGTCGCGCGAACAAATTGTTAGCAGGTTGGGATCAGCTCAAAGAGGACTATTCGGGCGACGAATATGTAGTTCAGATCCGCGACAAGGAATTACGCACAGCGCTGACTCGCACCTCGCTTTCGGGCACTAAGATATCGCGAGTATCACTGCCCACGTTCAGCGACCACGGCGATCTTCTCAAGTGGCTCTTGCTCGAAAATGTGCCGGGGCGATTCCCGTTCACCGCAGGCGTGTTCCCGTTTAAGCGTGAATCGGAGGATCCGACGCGCATGTTTGCAGGCGAGGGTGATGCCTTTCGCACCAATCGCCGGTTTAAGCAGCTGTCGGAACATGCCGAGGCAAAGCGTCTAAGCACGGCCTTTGACTCCGTCACGCTCTACGGCTTCGACCCCGATCATCAGCCTGACATTTATGGCAAGGTGGGCAACTCCGGCGTTTCTATCGCGACACTCGACGACATGAAAGAGCTCTACGCGGGCTTCGATTTATGCGCGCCGAGCACATCGGTATCGATGACGATTAATGGCCCTGCACCGACGATTCTTGCGATGTATATGAACGCCGCTATCGACCAGCAAGTAGCCAATTTTGTTAGCGCCAACGGCCGCGAGCCCAATGAGGAAGAGCATACAGCCATCAAATCGCAAACACTCGCGACAGTGCGCGGCACCGTGCAAGCCGACATCCTTAAAGAAGACCAAGGGCAGAACACCTGTATTTTCTCGACCGAGTTTAGCCTCAAGGTCATGGGGGATATTCAGGAGTATTTTACTCAGCATCAGGTGCGCAATTTTTATTCGGTCTCGATCTCCGGTTATCACATCGCCGAGGCGGGCGCGAACCCGATCAGTCAGCTCGCCTTTACCCTGTCTAACGGTTTTACCTTTGTTGAGGCGTACCTCGCCCGAGGCATGGCGGTAGACGATTTCGCGCATAACTTGTCGTTCTTCTTTTCTAACGGCATGGATCCTGAGTACACAGTATTGGGCCGCGTCGCTCGCCGCATTTGGGCAACTGCGATGCGCTTCCGCTATGGCGCGAACGAACGTAGTCAAAAACTTAAATACCACATTCAAACTAGCGGCCGCTCACTGCACGCGCAAGAGATGTCATTCAACGACATTCGCACCACGCTGCAGGCACTAATCGCTGTTTACGATAACTGCAATTCACTGCACACAAATGCCTACGATGAGGCGATCACGACGCCGACAGAGGAAAGCGTGCGCCGCGCCATGGCGATTCAACTAATCATCAACAAAGAATGGGGGCTGGCGGTAAACGAGAACTCGAATCAAGGCTCGTTTATTATCGAAGAGCTCACAGATCTTGTTGAAGAAGCCGTACTGCAAGAGTTTGAAAAAATTTCCGAACGTGGCGGCGTGCTCGGCGCGATGGAGACCGGTTATCAACGCGGCAAAATTCAGGACGAATCGATGCTGTACGAACATCGTAAACACGACGGCAGCCTGCCACTTATCGGCGTTAACACCTTCTTGAGCGATGAGCCCGAGCCCGAGGTCGAAATCGAACTCGCGCGCTCAACCACCGAAGAGAAAGAGAGCCAAATCGCAAGACTGAAAAGCTTCAAAGAGAAAAACGCCGAAGCCTCGACTGTGGCTTTGCAGCGTCTGCGCGACGCCGCAATCAATGGCGAGAATGTCTTTGCGGAGTTGATGAACGCAGTAAGGGTCTGCTCGCTCGGTCAGATCACCGAGACCTTCTTCGACGTCGGCGGTCAGTATCGGCGCAGCATGTAGTGCAAGCAGCCGGTCCTGACCGACGCCCGCAAAACTAGCACGCACAAAAAAAGGCAGCCCGAGCTGCCTTTTTATTGCGACTAATTTAGCCGTCGCAGGACGCGATTACTCGGTCACGTTTACCGTGACGTAACCATCGTGATACAAACCGCCATCGTCCGCACGACCCCAAAGCACGTAGGTACCCGGCTCTTCAAACGTGACGTTGACGTCATAAATGCCGTCTTCAGGGATCGGTGGAGGTGTCCATAGCGCGCCCCACGGTGAGTTAGCGCTGGTGCGAGTGTCTTCCCAGACCTTAGGCATGGGCGGATCGAAAGTCACTTTGCCGGCGCCTCGGTAAACATTCCATGACAAGTACAGGCCGTTAACTTTTCCGACGGTTACGCGCTGGGGCGGACGCATGAGCCTGCGCTCATAAACATTCTCTGCATTAACCAGCGCTGCTGCCAGAGGGCCACCCGCAAACTCTGCGAATTCACGCGCCTCTTCGAGGACATCGTCAGGCGTCGGCAGGCCATCGTCGGTTATCAAGGTCTTAAGATTCATCGGCTCGCCAACGCGCACGGTGCGAATTTCGTCACCCTGCACAGTAAGGACAGGTGGCACATTAGAGCGTGATTCCGGGCTACTTGTGCCAGCGCCGAGTGAACCAGTTTCAGAGGCGATTACAATATTATCGACCTGATAATCTTGCTTTAGGGTAGCGTAAGCTTTGCGCTCAACCCCATTTACCTTCAGCGTCCAAACGAGTTCGCGGTCGCCCCAGTCTGCGGGCACTTTAACCTCAAAAGTGAAGCGATTACGGCGCGGCAAGAAGTGCGTCGGTTGACCACGGTCGGCCTCACCGGGAGAGAACATGTTATTGGGGCCAATCTCAACGTCTGGCTCCTCTTCCCAGTTCTCGTTCTGATAACCGAACATAAAACTAAACGTGCCATCTTCGTTCGGACGCCATCCTTCATAGGCTGGTTCGATATGTTGGCCACGCGTATAACTATTGGCATTGGCAATCTGCGCGAGGCTTAGGGTCAGTAACGCGGCGACGCCGAGGGCGACGAAGCGAGCTAAATACGCGCGGATCGTTGTTGTTGATTGATACTGCATGAGTCTTCCCTCTCCGTTATTACATTGCCAATAGTCTTCTTCTGGCATTGAGTCATAGTGCTTTCATCGCCGTCCATTATAGCACTGTTTGATTCAAAGGGCATGACAGATGCCCTTTGAGGTGTTGAGGTAGTCTTAGTCAGCCCCACGGTCAGGCATCAGCGTCTCCGATTGTGCAATGGGCGAGACGAGCGGTGCTAGGCACAGGGGACATCCTATCACATGATCATTTGGGCCTAAATTAAGCGCCGAGCGCCTCTTCTCCATTTCCTCATGAAACTGCTCTTCGCTCATGGAGACACGCATACCTAAATCGATAAACATATTGGTCACAGACCGATTGCCCGAACCCTGCCAATTGCGCGGATCGGGGATATTTGGGTTCGTTTCGGTATTGTTCATATACCCAACTATATGCAGGATCGTGCCCTTGGGCAGAAGCGGCGTTGCATCGTCGTCATAGGCATAGCCTCGAACCCAGTTGTGGTCGTAGCCAACACACGAAAGCGTTTCGATCGTGTAGCCCCAAATTGCCTCGAGGCACATACGCTCACCCGGTGCGTGCAGGTGAGGCTCAAAGGTGATGATCTTCGTATGCTGCTCCAGCACCGAGTAGGCATGGAGTTCTTGATCGCGCTGATTACCGGCGATCGAAATATCGACGCCGTTGCCCAGGCCCACATTCACTCGCTCATACTTTGGCTGGTAGCCCTTCTCATGGAATCTGAAACCGATCTCCAAATGCCCCGTGGTGTCTTTGCCATTAGAGTGCAGATGCACCGAGTCTGAGACAATGTAAGAGCCGGCTTTGAGCAATCTGCCACCATCTGGGTCGAAAATGTCTGGGTTGCGGCCAACCTCGTGCACAGGCCAGCTTGTATTCGTGCTAGGTATGCGCTCGCCGTTTTCATCGAGATCGGCCGTTCCCCATATCATGTGATGGAAAATATAGCGTCCGCCTACGGTGTCGCGGCCAGTCCCCTGCTCGTTATCGACATCGTTTACCTCAACAATCTCAACTGATTTTACCCAACGGTCTTCGGTTAACCCCGTTGGCACGCGGTCGATCTCGCCCCACCAGTCGGGCGTTCCCGCGAGCTTGGTTACCGAATTCGTTGTCACAATAAGATCCGGAGTTCCGGCCGTCCACTTTACACTGTCGTCGAATACCAACGCTTCGGGCGCATCAGCCACATCCCCCTTCGGCGTTCCGCTGCGCGCCCAAGTCGAAATAGCGGCGAGTTCGGCGTCACTTAACGAAGGATCGTTCTTGTATCGTTGAATACCGATGTTCTTTTCCATATACCAGGGAGGCATAGCGCCCGCCCTATCGCGCAGGCCGGTTTTGTACTCGATAAGCCCAGCAAAAGGCGCCACCTCTTCGTAGGTAACCAGTGACATCGGGCCAGCGCCGCCTGGCCTGTGGCAGTTCTGGCAGCTGCGCTGTAGGATAGGTTCGATATCTTTATGGAAAGTCACCTCGTCGGCGGCGAGGGTCTGTGCTGGGCTTAGCAGCGCAGCGGCCGAGAGAGTAACCACACAGCCGGCAAGTGCCTTACCCTGTCTCAATGCGCCTTTGGGCGTCGAACCGATTTTCTGGACAATTCTTTTTGCTCTAACCATTGTCTTCTCCTTTTGCTTAATCCGGATCGGGAATAAAGAACACCTCGTAAATCTTAACAAGCCATACACAAAGCTTGATTGTTGTCTCGAATCAACGTCGGGTCAAGAACCCGCGCGCAGCAGTGCTCGTTTACGCGCTGTGGCTGCGGGGAAAAACACTGAGAAAACGATTCAGATTGATGTAGATCAAAAGATGTCCGCACCTCAGGGATAAAAAAAGGGCTGCCTTTTCGGGCAACCCTTTTTTAGTTTCTTGCTGTTTTTAGTTAGGACTAGTTATGACGCCGAGTCTGCCGCTGCCATCTCTTGCTTCTCTTCGTCCGAAATCTCTTTCATGCTTAGCTTGATGCGTCCACGCGCGTCGAGATCTAAACACTTAACGAGAATCTCTTGGCCTTCGGTGAGGTATTCCTCAACGCTCTCGACACGCTCATCAGAAATCTGTGAGATATGGACGAGTCCGTCTTTGCCCGGCAGGATTGTGACGAATGCGCCAAAGTCGACGATGCGCGCCACTTTGCCGCGGTAAATACGACCCACTTCTGCTTCTGCAGTGATCGCATTAACCATGTCGATTGCTGCATCGCGTGAAGCGGCATCTTCGCCGTAGATACGGACGTTGCCGTCGTCATCGATATCAACCGACGCACCGGTCTGCTCGGTAATGCCGCGAATAACCGCGCCACCTTTACCGATAACATCGCGAATCTTGTCTGGATCGATTTTGAGCATAGCCATTGAAGGCGCGTTCTCAGAAACACTGTCGCGCGACTTCGCAAGTACCTTGTTCATCTCACCAAGAATATGATTACGTGCAGTGTTAGCCTGCTCGAGAGCGATCTCCATGATCTCCTCGGTAATGCCTTGAATCTTGATGTCCATCTGCAGCGCTGTAACGCCTTCGGCTGTGCCGGCTACTTTAAAGTCCATGTCGCCGAGATGATCTTCGTCGCCGAGGATATCTGTCAGAACCGCGAAACGCTCGCCTTCCTTAATGAGTCCCATCGCGATACCAGCGACTGGCGCTTTCAGAGGCACGCCCGCATCCATCATCGCCAAACTGCTGCCACACACCGATGCCATTGAGCTCGAACCATTAGATTCGGTAATCTCAGACACCACGCGGATGGCGTAAGGGAAGTCTTCTTCGCGTGGAAGAACCGCTGCAATGCCGCGACGCGCAAGACGACCGTGACCGATTTCGCGGCGCTTAGGTCCACTCATGAAGCCAGTTTCGCCAACCGAGTAAGGAGGGAAGTTATAGTGCAGCATGAATGGGTCTTTGCGTGAACCACCGAGGTCTTCGATGATCTGCGAATCGCGAAGCGCGCCGAGCGTCGTGACAACAACTGCTTGCGTTTCACCGCGAGTAAATAGCGCCGAGCCGTGTGCGCGAGGCAGCAGGCCGGTTTCTACTTCGATCGCGCGGACAGTCTTGGTGTCGCGGCCATCGATGCGAGGTGCGCCATCGAGTATACGATTGCGCACGGTGCTCTTCTCGAGCTTACCGAACGCAGCCTTAACGTCTGCAGCAGACACGCCGGCTTCCTCGTCGACAAGCGCTTCAACAGCCTCGGCCTGAATAGCGCCGATGCGATCGTAACGCGCCATTTTGTCGGACACTTGATAAGCTTCGATAACAGCGGCTTCGAATTTTTCAGCAAGCGCTGCTTTCAGCGATTCATTTTCCTCGGCAGGCGTCCATTCCCAGACTGGCTTGCCAGCTTCCGCTTTGAGCTCTTCGATAGCAGCAATAGCAACCTGCATTTCTTGGTGAGCAAAGAGGACAGCTCCGAGCATCTCGTCTTCGCTCAGCTCTTTCGCCTCAGACTCAACCATGAGCACGGCCGACTTAGTGCCTGCTACAACCATGTCGAGAAGCGATGATTCGAGCTCGCTGTTCGTTGGGTTGAGCATATAGCCTTTCTCTGCATCGTAACCAACGCGCGCAGCACCGATCGGCTCTGCGAAAGGAATGCCTGAAATAGAGAGTGCGGCAGAAGCGCCAATGAGAGACGCGATATCGGCGTCTTCATTTTTGTCGGCCGAGATAACAGTACACACAACCTGTACTTCGTTCATGAAACCCTTCGGGAACAATGGACGAATAGGACGGTCGATCAAACGTGATGTGAGGGTTTCTTTTTCAGTAGGACGACCTTCTCGCTTGAAGAAGCCGCCGGGGATTTTGCCTACCGCGTAGGTCTTTTCTTGATAATTTACTGTGAGGGGGAAGAAGTCTTGGCCTGGGTTTGCGCTCTTTCGGCCTACGACCGTCGCTAGCACTTGACTGTTGCCCATCGTCACGATCACCGAGCCTGTAGCCTGGCGCGCGACTTTGCCTGTTTCCAGCGTGACGGTTTGGTTGCCGTACTGGAATGTTTTAACGACTGGATTAAACATAAATTTTCCTATTTTCTTTAAAAAACGCCGGCCAACTCATCAGGCCAAACGCTAGTTAATCCGGTTAATTGATTTTCGTTTTTTGGTGTGGCTATTGTTATTTTTTATTGCGGCTTTAAACCAAACTGCGCAGAAGGGCCGGAGCCCCCTGCGCAGCGGGTCTAAGTAGCTCGTCTCGCGGCAGGCTTTAACTTCAAACCCGGCCGCGACGGGCACACGACGCTGCTTAGCGACGTAGGCCGAGACGCTTGATCAGAGATGAATAACGATCGACGCTCTTGCGCTTGAGGTAATCAAGCAGCTTGCGTCGGCTGTTAACCATGCGGATAAGACCGCGACGCGAATGGTGATCGTGGATATGCTCTTTAAAGTGCCCCTGCAGCTCATTGATGTTTGCTGTCAGAAGCGCAACTTGAACTTCGGGTGAACCAGTGTCGCCCTCGCCCTGTGCATACTCTTTAATGATTCCTGCTTTCACTTCAGCTGATAAAGCCATTTTCTTACTCCATAAATATGCGATTAATTATTACTGCCTTACGCGTCACTTATGTGACAGCCTCGCAGCCCAACATCCCTTTCAATCAGACTAACCATGCATATTAATAGTCAGCTGAGGTCTTCCCTGTGTGCTTCATGCACTTATTCGAGCGTTGCTTCTACTTTCGTATCAGCACCCACTCTGAATCTTTTTTTAGTCGCCAGACGCCGCGACCAATAATCGCTTAGGCGCGACATTGCCATCGTCGTCTATGCTGCCAATACCGATGAACTCACCTTCTTCGTAAAGCCGAACGAGCCCGTCGGCTGGTGCGTGGCTTACCTGCACCGGCTGGCCATGCTTCAAAAACTGAGCAGTGTAGCTAGGTAGCTGCACTGCGGGCAGTGCGTCCACCGCTTTATCCATTGGCATAAGGTGCGCATCTATCGCGTCAACCCCGCCTGCCTCTTTTGCCGCCGCGAGCGCCTCGAGCGTGACGCTTTCTTCGATGGAGAAAGCCCCTGCGCGAAGGCGTCGGAGCGCGATTATATGCCCTCCGCAGCCAAGAATCTGCCCCAAATCGTCAGCAATAGTTCGAATATAAGTGCCCTTACTGCAGTCAACCTCGATTTCGATCTCCTTCGCGTCGGCGTCGAAATCAGTTAATTCGATTGCATAAACTGTAATAGTGCGCGCCTTGCGCTCTACGGTTTTGCCTTGGCGCGCTAATTTATAGAGCGGTTGACCGTCTTGCTTAAGCGCCGAATACATCGGCGGCACTTGCTCGATCTCGCCTTCGAATCTTCGAAGCGCTGCCCTCACCGCGGCCTCATCGAGCGTAAAATTCTCGACTTTGGCGATCACCTCGCCCTCGCTGTCGGCGGTATCGGTGCGTTCGCCCAGCTTTATACGAGCGCGATACGCTTTATCCGAGTTCAGCAGAAACTGCGATACCTTTGTCGCTTCGCCCAAGCACAGCGGCAATACGCCGGTGGCGAGGGGGTCTAAACTACCTGTGTGGCCCGCTTTATTCGCATCGAACAGGCGTTTGACAACCTGTAGCGCGTGGTTCGAGCTTCCGCCAAGCGGCTTATCGAGAACAACGATGCCGTGTATGTTTCGTCCTTTTTGCTTTCTACGCGCCACACGCCCTGTCCTTTCTACGCGTTACGCGCCATTTCCTTTTCACGCGCCGAGCTTAGCCATTGTCGTCGACGGGTAGGTCTTCGCCATGCTGCGCGATATCGGCCTTGAGCGCACTGTCAATGAGACTCGATAGCTGCGCGCCGTTCTCGATACTCGAGTCGTAGCGAAACTGCAGCTTCGGCACGGAGCGTAAGGCGAGCCGCTTCGCTAGCAAAGTGCGCAAATACCCCGACGCCTGGTTAAGCGCTTTGAGGTTTTCTTCGACCTCAAGCTTGTCGAGATCCCCAGGACTGCTGAGCGAATCATTCGCCTCATCACTCGCGCTCGGCGTGTTGAGTACTGTCACGAACACCCTCGCGTGAGCGAGGTCGCGGCTGACATCGACGCCTGTAACCGACACCATGCCCACGCGTGGATCGCTCACCTCGAGCTGGATCAGCGTTGCGAGCTCGCGCTGGATCTGATCCGCGACGCGCTGGCCTCTTGAGGTCATGTTTGCCATTTATTGTTGTGCCTCAATGTGCGAGTTATAGCGTACGGGCAATCTCGGTTGTTTTGTAAACTTCGATCTTGTCGCCTACGCGAACATCGGTGTAATTTTTAACTCCGATACCACATTCGACGCCGTTCTTAACCTCGTTCGCGTCGTCTTTAAAACGACGCAGCGATTCAAGCTCGCCTTCGTAAATCACCACGTCATCACGCAGCACGCGAATCGGTTTGTTACGATAAATCGTGCCTTCGATAACCATCGAACCGGCGATCTGGCCGAATTTGGGCGAGGTAAACACATCGCGTACTTCGGCAACACCGAGAATCTCTTCGCGAATTTCGGGAGACAGCATACCGCCCATAATGGCTTTTACGTCATCGAGCACGTTGTAGATAACATTGTAGTAGCGAAGCTGGAGGCCTTCGTTATCGATGATCTCTTTCGAAGTTTTGTCGGCGCGAACGTTAAAGCCAACGATCATCGCTTTCGATGTTGCCGCAAGGTGAACATCGTTCTCAGAGATGCCGCCAACGCCTGAGGACACAATTTTAACCTGCACCTCATCCGTGTTCATCGCAACGAGTGAGGCAGTCAGCGCCTCGAGTGTGCCTCGCACATCGGTTTTGAGAATGATGTTAAAGATACTGAGGTTTGGCTTGCCGATGCCCGCGAACATGTTGTCGATAAGCGCTGCTTGCTGTTTCGCTTGCACTGAATCTTTGAGACGTGTGCGGCGGAACTCGGCCACTTCCTTCGCTTTCTTCTCATCGGCCAATACTACGAACTCATCGCCCGCATCAGGCACGCCCGTGAGACCAAGAATCTCAACCGGAATCGAAGGTCCAGCAGATTTGGTGTTAACGCCGTTCTCATCAACCAAGGCGCGCACGCGTCCATATTCTTTACCGACCAGTACGATATCTCCAGTGCGCAGTGTGCCGTTCTGTACTAGCACAGACGCGACTGCACCGCGGCCTTTATCGAGACGGGACTCAACAACTACACCCTGCCCAGGCACATCGGTATAGGCCGTAAGTTCCATCAGCTCGGCCTGCAACAGAATCGCTTCTAACAGTTTGTCGATGCCGTCACCGGTATGCGCAGACACGGGGATAAACTGCGTATCGCCTCCCCAATCGTCCGGAATCACTTCCATTGCTGCGAGTTCGTTTTTTACGCGATCGGGGTCTGCACCCTCTTTGTCCATCTTGTTGATTGCAACCACCATAGGCACACCGGCGGCTTTCGCATGCTGCACAGCCTCGGCGGTTTGCGGCTTAACGCCGTCGTCGCCTGCGACTACCAAGACGATCACATCGGTTGCTTTAGCGCCGCGCGAACGCATCGCGCTAAACGCTGCGTGTCCTGGAGTATCCAAGAAGCTCACCATCCCGTGATCGGTGTCGACGTGGTAGGCGCCAATATGCTGTGTGATGCCACCCGCTTCGTGCGAGGCGACAGTAGATTTGCGAATATAATCGAGCAGCGACGTTTTACCGTGGTCGACGTGTCCCATCACAGTAACCACCGGTGCACGCGTGATTTTGATTTCGCCGACCTCGGCTGCCAACGATTCTGCAAGCTGCTCTTCGAGAGCATCTTCGGACACGAATTTAGGACGATGCCCCATTTCTTCGACCAGTAGCGTTGCCGTATCGGCATCGATAACATGGTTGATGTTCGCCATAACGCCCATTTTGAAAAGCGTTTTTATCACCGCAGCGGCCTTGACTGTCATCTGCTGCGCAAGGTCGGTTACCTTGTTCGCTTCGCCGATTTTGACATCGCGAATAACCGCTTCGGTCGGCATTTCGAATGCCTGAGTGGTGCCCGATAGACGATTGCGACCGCGACGGCCACCTCTACGGCGATCTTCGCTTTCTCCGCCTTCGAGAACAAACGCGTCGTTTATATGCAGCGTGCGATTCTGACGTTTAGGTGGCTTGCCTTTAGTCGTGCGCGCCTGAGAGCGTTTACGCTCGGCTTCGTCATCGATTTCTTTCTTAGTAGCAGGTTTGCGCTTCGCACCGGGTTTGTCGGCGCGGGCTGAAGCTGCTTCTTCGGAGGGAACGTCCGGTACCGTTAGGGCCGCGGGCGCAGGTGCCGGCGCGGGTGCCACCTCTTCGACAGGTGCTTTGGCTGCTTCTGCAGCGGCGGCTATCGCTGTTTCGGCAGCAACAACGGGATCAGGAGTAATGATCTCTGGCTCGACCGCGACGGGCTCTTCAAGGACGATCTCTTCCGCAACTTCTGTACGCTTAACGTAAGTGCGCTTCTTGCGCACCTCTACGTTGACCGTCTTGCCGCGACCAGAGCTCGACGCGCTTTTTAGCGTACCCAGCGTCTTGCGCTTTAGCGTAATCTTGCTTGGAGCAGCGGCTCTCTCACTCTCACCATGACTTCCACGCAAAAACTGCAACAGCGTGTTTTTGTCGTCATTCGAGATGATCTCGTCGGCCTTCTTGTGGGGTAAGCCCGCGTCCTTCACCTGCGACAGCAGCTTACTGACATCTACTCCGACGACTTTGGCGAGTTCGCTTATGGTTACATCTGCCATTCAATCTACTCCAGTTTTCTTGCGCGCTTTGCGCGCTCTGTGCCGGTTTCTTACTCTTCACCGACCGGCTGCCTCGCAGCCCTCACTAAATGTCTACTTCATCGGTTCGGCCTCGAACCACAGAGCCGCGCGACTAACGTCCGCGACCCAGCTACTAACTATTCGAACCATGGCGCACGTGCGGTCATAATCAATTGCCCCGCTCTTTCCTCTGTCATGCCTTCGATTTCCATCAGTTCATCGGTCGCCTGCTCCGCGAGATCTTCCATGCAGAGGATGCTGCGCTTCGCGAGTTCGAGTGCAAGCTCTTTATCCATGCCTTCCATATTCATTAAATCGTCAGCCACGTTCAGCGACGACAAATCTTCCTCGGATGCGATTGCCTGAGTTAGCAGCGCATCCTTCGCACGGTTGCGCAATTCCTCGGCTATCTCTTCGTCGAATCCGTCGATAGAGAGAATTTCTTCCATCGGCACGTAGGCTATTTCTTCGAGTGACGTAAAGCCTTCGCTTACGAGCACCTCGGCAGTCTCGTCATCGACGTCGAGCTTGGCCATAAACATTTCGATGAGTCCAACTGACTCTTTCTCTTGCTTCTCGGCGGCTTCTTCTTCGCTCATAACGTTGATGGTCCAGCCGGTCAGTTCGGCCGACAAGCGCACGTTTTGGCCATTGCGCCCAATCGCTTGCGCAAGGTTGCTCTCTTCGACTGCAACATCCATTGTGTTGCTGTCCTCATCCATGATGATGGACGCGACTTCGGCAGGCGACATCGCATTAATCACGAGCTGCGCCGGATTGTCGTCCCAGAGGATAATGTCGATTCGCTCGTTCGACAGCTCGCCGGAAACAACCTGCACGCGCGAACCGCGCATTCCCACACAGGCGCCAACGGGATCGATGCGACCGTCATTGGTCGACACAACAATTTTAGCGCGCGAGCCCGGATCGCGCGCCGCGGCGCGGATAGAAATAATCTGCTCGTTGATTTCTGGCACTTCAATTTTGAAGAGTTCGATCAACATTTGCGGCGAGGTACGGCTCAAAAACAGCTGAGGACCGCGCTGCTCGGGGCGCACGTCGATGAGCAATGCGCGTATGCGATCGCTCATTCTGAAATTTTCGCGCGGGATCATCTGATCGCGCATGAGTATCGCCTCGGCATTGCCGCCAAGATCAACAATAATGCTTTCGCGAGTCACTTTTTTAACGGTGCCTGTAACTAGCTCGCCGATTCTGTCTTTATATTCATTGAGAACGATCTCGCGTTCAGCGTCTCGCACTTTCTGCACAATCACTTGCTTCGCAGTTTGCGCTGCAATGCGGCCAAACGGCACATTGTCGATCTTCTCTTCGATCTTGCTTCCTACCACTAGCGCCGCGTCTCGCTCCTGCACCTGCTCAAGCATGTACTGAGTAAATTCGTTGACGTATTCGTCGTCGGCAACCACCGTCCAGATACGGAAGGTCTCGTATTCACCTGTTTTGCGGTCTACCGCAACCCGGCAATCGATCTCTTCTTCTTCGTTGAGCTTTTTAGTCGCCATTGCGAGCGCTGATTCGATTGCCTCGAAAATCACTTCGCGTGAGACGCCCTTCTCGTTAGAGACTGCGTCAACAACCATCAATATTTCTTTACTCATCATAACAGTGTCACCTTACTCGAAACTTGCACCGGACAGACCGGCGCCTAGAGTAACCATAGCTAAAAGTCGATATTGGCCTTGTCGATATCCGCGAGCGTTATCTCAATCAGCTCGCCGTCTTCGGCATCGATCGCCAGACCAATCCTGTCGTCTACTACTTTTTTGATCACGCCCTTAAACCGGCGGCGTCCCTGCAGCGCTGTTCGCAGGCGAATGTTTACCTTTTCACCCTCGTACAGCGCGAACTGCTCCGCTGTGAATAGCGGCCTATCCATCCCTGGCGACGACACCTCGAGGGTGTATTCGCCGGTGATCGGGTCTTCGACGTCCAGCAAAGCGCTAACCTGACGGCTCACTCGCTCGCAGTCTTCGATCCCTACGCCTTCTTCGTGCTCGATATACACGCGCAGCAGTGAGTATTTACCCTGCTGCTGTAACTCTATGCCCCACAGAATTAGCCCCAGCGCCTCTACGGTCGGTGCTATGAGCTCGGCTATCTGTACGGCTGCGTTCTTCACTCGTTATTTCCTAAAATCTTTGCTCTTCTCGCCGATCTACAGTCGCGAGTGCGGTCTGCTTATACCGCAGATACAAAAAATGGGCTCAAGGCCCACTTCAAATACCTTGACGCCGACCCATGCGAGGCGACGCAAAGTGAATGTCAATGACGCCTTGAAGCGTCCAAACCACGCAGAAAAGTTGCGAAATCAATCTATTGCGCGAAACTTCCCAACGCTGCCAAATTCGGCAGGGTGCGCATTATAACCGGATTAGGCTGATTACCGCAACGCCACTAGGCTTCCAGAGAATGAGGGGTCAGACGGTTCTGAGAACAGGCTGACCCCTTCGCGAGTAGACTACTGATAGATTGCAGCGCGCGCAGCCGCGTGGGTCTGCAGCGAGTAGAGGATGTCATCGTTCTGAATCATGCCGATAAAGACAAGATTCTCAACCGGATCGATCCAAAACCAAGAGCCCGCAATGCCCCACCACCAGTGTGTGCCCTGCGAAGCGCCTTGATAAACCTCAGGATTTTCGACAATCGCAAAATCCAGACCGAAGACATTACCTGGATAGAGGCCGCCGATATTTTCAACCGCAGCCGGCAACTGGTTAGTGCGCATGAGCTCGATTGCCTCCGGTGACAGCAATTGTTCGCCGTTGTGCATGCCCTTGTTCAGATGCATTTGGACGAACTGCAAGTAGTCGGCCGCCGTAGAGGTTAGACCTCCACCACCAGATTCGAATACTGGCGCGCTTTTAAAGTCGTATCCGCCTGCGATGCCGCCACGGTTGTCGGTGCGGCGCAACGTACCGTCGCTGTTGGGTGCATACTGACGAGAAAGGCGATGCGCGTTCTCGGGCTTCACAAAAAAGCCTGTGTCCACCATGCCGAGCGGGTCGAATAGGCGCTGCTGAAGAAACTCACTGAAGCTCATGCCCGACAGGCGCTCGACCATGTATCCCTGAACATCGACAGAAATACTGTAGACCCACTGCGTGCCGGGCTGATAGCCGAGGGGAATATCTTTCAGTGCCGGCATCGACTCTGCAAGAGAGGTGCCGGTGAGATCCATAATGCCAGCCGTGGCATACGCGTCGGCAACCGGGCCCTGCGAGAGCGGCGGGGTATACAGCAGCCCGCCGGTATGGCTCATTAACTCGCGCACCGTCATCGCATGCTCCGCAGGCTCGGTTTCCCAGCTACCGTCTTCGTTCTGGGACACGAATACCTGCATACCCGCGAGCTCGGGCAGATGCATTTCGACGGGATCGTCGAGTTTAAATTTGCCCTCGTCCCAGAGCATCATCAGCGCCGTGCCAGTTACCGGCTTGGTCATCGAGAAAATGCGGAAAATTGTGTCCGTCTGCATCGGCACCTGATCTTCGACGTTCTGATAGCCCATGGCCTCGGTCATAAGCACCTCGCCGTTCTGCGCGACCGTCACCACCGCGCCAGAGAGCTTACCCGCCTCGATGCGGGCTTTAAGGTCAGCGGTGACTGCATCAAGCTGCTCTTGTCCAACTTCGGCGGAGGCCACACCAGCGCCTGTTGCCCAAAAAAAGAAAACCGCTACCGCGCCTAGCTTGCGCAAAACATTCTTATTCATATGTCCCTCCGAGAATTATTTTTACAGCCGCGGAGCCCAACGACTGCGCCATATTAGAGCATCTAACCTGCCTGCAAATAAAGCTCTGCAAAGACTCAGGTAAACCGCTATCAAAGCGCTGTATTCCTGCCTTTTAAAAAAAAATTTAGGACCGATCTTCATAGAAATCAGTGCGCCACATAGTTTAGTCTAACGATGCTCGCTGATTGTTCAGCTGGGGATCGCACAGAAGTGAGAGTCCGCATTAGCGCACGGTGATCCAGCTGGTGACTTGCCGGCAGTGGTTTTGGCACTTGATGCAACTTTTGAAATTGCTGGAGCAAAAGGTCGTCGTCAGGTAACAGCAAAAGATTTCTTTGTTGATTACTTCACGACAGC
>JALRKV010000032.1 GCA_023254735.1 Pseudomonadales bacterium
GGTGAAAAGTCCGGAGACATACTCGGCGCCGGACTCATCAAAAGCTTGAAAATACGCTTTCCCGATGCTCAATTTGTCGGCGTTGGCGGTCCCGAGATGCTAAGCGAGGGCTGTGAGAGCATCACAGCGATGGACCGCCTCGCAGTGATGGGGTTTGTGGAACCGCTTGGCAGACTCCCTGAGCTATTTCGACTGAAAAAAGCATTGCGAGATCTCATGGTCGAGCGCAAAGTCGATGCATTTATTGGAATCGATTCGCCGGACTTCAATCTCCGACTCGCGAGCGAGCTCAATGCCCGCGGCATAAGAACGGTTCATTACGTGAGTCCGAGTGTCTGGGCTTACCGCAAAAAACGCATTCATAAAATTGCCCGCGCTGTAGACTTGATGCTGACTCTCTTTCCCTTCGAGACGGAGATCTATGACGAGCATGATGTTCCGGTATGCTGCGTTGGTCACCCGCTGGCAGACAAGCTTGCGAGTTCAGATGAACTAGCGAGACTCGCGCGTCAGCAGTTTGATTTAGACCCGTCTGACAGAGTCGTCGCGCTACTCCCCGGCAGTCGAGGTGGCGAAATCTCTCGCCTCGGACCCGTTTTCCTCGCCAGTGCTGTCGCATCACTGGCGCTCGACCCCGCGCTACGCTTTTTGATACCCGCAAGTGGGCCTGAGTCGCGTGCGCGTCTTGAGGCGTTGCTGCGCAGCAATGGATTGGTCGACGGTGCTCCATTCAAGCTAGTAGACGATTCGCAGCTTGCGATGCGAGCGGCAGATCTCGTGGTACTGGCATCGGGCACTGCAACGCTTGAGGCGATGTTGCTGCGGCGGCCGATGGTGGTTGGCTATAAGCTAGCACCCGTAACGCACTTCATCGCTTCGCGATTGGTGAAAATTCCTTTTGTTGCATTGCCTAACCTGCTCGCTGGCAAACGCCTCGTGCCTGAGTATATTCAACATGACCTCACTGAGGAGGTCTTGGTGTCGGAGATAATGTCGTTTTTCTCAGGGAGCGATGACACTTCGCAGATGTTGGCGGCATTCGACCAGATCCACGCGTCAATCCGCTTGAACGCCTCGGAGCGAGCAGCTGATGCGATAGCCGGAATTATCGCCTGATGGTGCAAGAACCTTGGGAGAGTATTGCGGTTGCGCCCGAGAAAACGGCCGGTTGTGATGAAGCAGGCCGAGGTCCGCTAGCAGGCAACGTTATCGCCGCTGCAGTTATTCTAGACCCGCGAAAGCCAATCACAGGGTTGGCTGATTCGAAGAAACTCAGTCACAAACAAAGAGAGTCACTCTACGAGACAATACTAAGTAAGGCACTTGGCGTTGGAATAGGTAGCGCATCGCCTCAAGAAATTGACGATATCAATATTCTACAAGCAAGCCTTCTGGCAATGACTCGCGCCGTTGAGTCTCTGCCTACCAAGCCTGAGTTTGTTTTTGTCGATGGCAATCGATGCCCGCGCTGGTCTTTCCCAAGCCTTGCAGTGGTCAAAGGAGATGCCAAAGTAGCGAGTATTTCTGCAGCATCAATTGTGGCTAAGGTCGTGCGTGACCGCGAGTTACTCCTTCTGGACGAGCAGTATCCAGGTTACGGCTTTGCGCAACACAAGGGCTATCCGACAGCGGCTCATTTCGCTGCGCTTGAGAGCCTCGGAGCCACGCCTGTGCATAGATTAAGTTTCGCGCCAGTTGCCGCGAGAGTGAAGCGCGGCTAGGGAAATTTGATCGCCCCGTGAGGCTGCTATTGCCGCTAAACTTTTAGGTGCGAACGCGGTATATTGAAAACTAAGCTTTAGTTAGCCCCGCCGCGATCAGATGCGCGAATAGTTATCGTTGCAACAACCGAAACGGACCCAATGACTGAGTCACAAGACCAAGCCCCAGCTGCAAGCGAGTCTTCGCCAGGTTTTGTACACCTGCGACTGCATACCGAGTTCTCAATAGTCGATGGACTTGTTCGGATAAAACCGCTGCTTGCGCGTGCACGCGAATTAAACATGCCAGCAATTGCAGTAACAGATCTTGCAAACATGTTCGGTCTGATCAAATTCTACAGTGGCGCAATAAAAGAGGGCATCAAGCCGGTTTGCGGCTGCGATGTCGTGGTTAGAGGTGAAGAGGGTGCCGCGGACACTCGGCTACTGCTGCTGGCCAAAGACCGCGAAGGCTATTTGAATCTCTCTAAACTAATCTCGCTTATCTACACCGATAATCCCAATCGCAGCGATGCAAGCCTCCGGCTAGATCAGCTTGGGGCTTTCAGTGATGGCGTGATTGCGTTATCGGGTGGTCAGTTTAGCGATATCGGTGCAGCACTTCTGGAGGGCGATCAAGCGAGGGCCGCAGCCTATCTGTCCCGCTGGCGATCGCTCTTCCCTGAGTCGTTCTACTTAGAACTTCAGAGAGTTGGGCGAGAGAGAGAAGAAGACTATATCGACGCTGTACTTGATCTTGCAGCAGCGACGAGAACACCTGTTGTTGCGACTAATGATGTTCGCTTCCTCGAACAGGATGATTTCGATGCGCATGAGGTGAGGGTCTGCATAAACGACAGGCGCACATTAGATGATCCGCGCCGTTCGCGTGAGTACACCGACCAGCAATATCTAAAAGAGCCGGCGGAGATGTTGGCGCTATTCAATGATATTCCTACCGCATTGGAAAACAGCATCGAGATCGCCAAGCGGTGCAATTTATCGCTAGATCTTGGCACGCCACGGCTACCGAATTATCCGGTCCCCGATGGGCTTACCATGGAGGAATTCTTTTCTCAAATAAGCGTCGATGGAATGAAGCGACGGCTGATTAGTCTCTACGGTGAGGACTATGCTGAGGAGGAAGGGATCGATCGATATTGGGAGCGACTCGATTTCGAGCTAAAAATTATTAATCAGATGGGCTTTGCGGGTTACTTCCTCATCGTGATGGAGTTCATCCAATGGTCTAAGGACAACGGTATTCCTGTTGGGCCTGGTCGCGGCTCCGGTGCAGGCTCGATTGTAGCCTATGCCCTAAAAATTACAGACCTAGACCCGCTTAAATATGATCTTCTCTTCGAGCGATTTTTGAATCCCGAACGGGTTTCGATGCCTGATTTTGACGTCGATTTCTGCATGGAGGGACGCGATCGTGTGATCCAGCACGTCGCCGAGTTGTATGGTAAAGAGGCTGTGTCTCAGATCATTACGTTCGGCACGCTTGCAGCAAAAGCGGTGGTGAGAGACGTTGCGAGAGTGCAAGGCAAGCCCTATGCGTTGGCTGACAAACTTAGCAAACTCATTCCTTTCGAGCCGGGCATGACGCTGACTAAAGCGTTCGAAGAAGAGCCCGAGTTGGGTGCGTTCGTCGACTCCGACGAAGAGGCGCAGGAAATTATCGAAATGGCCTTCAAGCTCGAAGGCATCACTCGCAATGTCGGCAAGCATGCAGGCGGTGTTGTTATAGCGCCAACTAAGCTCACTGATTTCACGCCTCTCTATACCGACGAAGCAGGGCAAGGGCTCGTCACACAGTTCGATAAGAATGACGTTGAAACAGCGGGGCTTGTGAAGTTCGACTTCTTAGGGCTGCGCACTCTTACGATCATCGATTGGGCTGTTAAAATGATCAATGAGCGCCGGGACGAAGGCGCTCCTGAACTCAATATCGATCATCTCGAGCTGAACGATGAGCGCGTCTACAAGCTTCTCCAAAGCGGAGAGACAACGGCGATTTTTCAGCTTGAATCTCGGGGCATGAAGGAGCTAATCAAGAAGCAGGTGCCTAACTGCTTTGAAGACATTATCGCCCTCGTCGCGCTGTTTCTTCCTGGGCCTTTGCAATCGGGCATGGTTGACGATTTTATCGATTGAAAGCACGGCCGCACGAAAGTCGTGTACCCACATCCAGAGCTCGCACCTGTATTGTCCAACACCT
>JALRKV010000035.1 GCA_023254735.1 Pseudomonadales bacterium
ATCAAGCAACCGATCGGTGTGGCCGCCTCGATCACGCCGTGGAACTTCCCGAACGCGATTGCTGCGACCGTTGACGCGTCCGACAAAGGCGGCGACCTGAAGTACACCAACACCGTTGGTGGCTGGGCCCTTGCTGTGACCTTGGACGTCGACGAAGACTCCGATGAAGCCGGTTCGGCCGCTGATGCGCGTAACGGCGTTGCAGCAGTTGCCTCCGACTCCCAGTGGTCGGTTTCGGCTTCGGGCACTGTGAGCGAAGGCACTACTGCCTCGTTGGCCTTCGACGAAGAGGGTGGCTACTCGATGGGTATCGCGACTTCGCTTGCCGGTCTCGATCTCAGCCTCGGCACTTCGTCCACAGCGGCCGCCGGCACTGTTAACACGATGGGCATCGGCTACACCATGGGCGAAGTCAGCATCGGCGTCGACTATAGCGACGAAGACGCTGACAACACCTACACGCTTTCGCTTGGATACGCGATGGACGGCACCGCCTTCTCGCTCGCCTACCAAGAAAATGCGGACTACGACCTCTCGGTCTCTACCTCGGTTGCTGGTTTCGCTGTGAAACTCGCGACCGACGAAGATGCCGCTTGGAGCCTGTCGGCCTCGACCCCGATCGGCAACGCTGGCACCCTGACCGCTTCGACGAACTCGGCAGAAGCCATGAGCCTGACCGCTGCCTTCAAGTTCTAAGTTATAGCAGAAACTCTGATAAAAGTTCTGCACATAGAAGAGCGGCGTTAAATCGCCGCTCTTTTTCCTATTTAAAATATTTGACGAATTAAAAAAATATAATAATTCCTGTCAAAAAATTTTTATATTTTATTGAAATATTTTTGCATTTCCTATAAAATGTTAAAATAGGATCCGATTATCGAAAATAATCGCTTCTCAAAAAAATAATCTCTGGGATAAGTCCCCGAATCGCGGCCTTCTAAAGCGCTTCACCCAGCAAAAAGGCCCTCGATAGAGGATTGTTTTGATGGAACAGAAGACGAGCGGCGCTGCGGAATACTGTCCACATCCTATTCGCTTACTAAACGATTTCTTTAACAAAAAATATCAACCGTTTGCCTCGGTAACTAAACGCCGCAGTGATCTCGACATATACACCTACTCCAAGCATATAAAGGAACACTTCGGCCACCGGGAGTTGAGCTCGATAACTTCAGAAGAAATCGACCAATGGAAGCTTCTTCAAGTTGAACAGGGGTACAAACCGGCGACTATCAATAAACATTCTAGCGTACTCCGTCGGATCCTTAGCCTCGCAAAACAGTGGCACTACATTGAGAGGAACCCCTACGATAATGTAGTGATCAAGGACCTTGATGTCGGTGACTATGTTCAGAGATTTCTTGCTCCCGATGAGATTGCTCGACTTCTCTCGCACGCGAAGCGCGCCAAACATCCATACATCTACCACTTGATACGCCTTCTTATCTTGACAGGCGCGCGCAAAAGCGAGTTGCGGCTGGCCCGCTGGTGCGATGTCAACTTTTCAAATCGAGAACTATTTGTCCCCGTAAGCAAAAATGGTCGAAGCCGAAAGATTGTACTCAGTAAGGAAGCAATTCGGGTACTGGGTGAGGTACGCATCACCGCAAATGAGCTCGGTCTAAATCAAAGCAGAATCGATTGGGTTATGACAAACCCGAGAACCCAAAAGCCATATACCTGCTTTCATCATGCCTTTGATAGGGTCCGAATTGCTGCAGACCTCCCAAACGTTAGGATTCATGACTTAAGGCACACATTCGCAAGCCTGCTTGTGAATAACGGGGCAACTATATACGAAGTGCAGAAATTGTTGGGGCACCATCACATCTCTATGACCGAGCGGTATGCCCACCTCTTCCCAAATACTTTGTCGGACCGTGTTGAAATCATCGCGGATACCATCGATTGGTCCAACTAGCGGGGACTAAGTTTCCACGACGAAGATGAAACGTACATTGCAGGTTCAGAAATCTGCCCAGTGTGGTGGATAGAAATGCGGCTCAACTGAATGACAGCGTGATGGCCCACAATTTGTGCTACATCAACACGAGTGAAGTGGTGAAGCCAGTGTAGCGGTTTCCATAGACTTTACGCATCGCCAACGCACGGTCTGGGGCCATTACCCAATTCACCCGTAATCTGCGTTTTAAACCAGTAGCTTAGGCCCTTGTTATAAGTTGCCATAGAACTGCTACACTGGCTTCACTGCTTCACCCTATTTGGCGCGACAAGCGCCGCAGCGAGCGTTGGCTTCACCGCGGCGCTATGGATAATCGGGGGGATGGCGCGCTAAGCCGGTCGCTCACCGCCCCCAAAAATCGTCATCCCTTTTTAGTCGCCGGAGCTAAAACGCCGACCGGTGCTTTCGTATCCCGCGGCATTGAGCGCACCCCGTATTCGGTGCTGCTGTTGGGGGGACAAGATCGCCGTGACTGTGACGTCTTCGACAGGAGTGAAGCGCCGCGCTACCTCGGCCATGCAGGTCTTCGCCTTGCCCGTGTCGGCGAGCCACTGAGCAACGTCTTCGTAGAACGGATCGACCGTCGTGGGCTTGTTTTGCTCGGCATCGGCGAGAGCTGCCTCGTCTGGCGTCAGCCACCACGCCTCCCCTGCTCGGTAGAGGGCCACCGCAGCGGCCCATATCCGATCTCGATCCCGCCGGATCAGGTCGTGGTTGATCGCCTCCACCTTGATCGGCCAGAAGCGCCTGTTGCCGGTCTCGTCCCGAAGGTAGTCGGTCCGATTGGTGGTGCCTACGAAGACGCAACGTCTTTGGTAAGTGACCTCAGTTCGCGCGTAGGCGGGGCGGAACTTCTCCTCGGTCCGCGTGATGTAGGCTTTGACGTGCTCCACCTCGGCCTTCCTGAGTAAAACTACTTTTAGCCAACTTGTCCTGATCGCTGACTACTGAACAATAACGCCAGGTGAGACAGCGACCTAATGATAAAGCTTACCCCCGCAAACACTATGGGTAGGGGATGCCGGTTTCTTTGGAGAGAAAATCGATGATGGCTTCGCTGTATAGGGATGTGGGTTCCAGTTTTTCGGGGTGTTGGGGGTAATACCAAAATTGCAGGGGCGTACCGGCGGCCGATA
>JALRKV010000109.1 GCA_023254735.1 Pseudomonadales bacterium
ATTCTCGCGCACAGTAGTCTTGCTTTGGGGATTGTCGTTCTTGCACTCACTGATTCGGTGAGAGTCAATTTAGAAGCCTATTTATTCGGTGCTTTGCTCACGATAAGTGCCTCTGACCTCGCATGGATTATTGCCGTCACAATCGGCGTCGGCGCTATTTTGCTCAAGTTTTGGAATGAATTTGTAGCAATTACTGTGCATTCGGATATTGCAGAAGTCGAAGGCAGCCGCGTCGACCGTCTCAATATTTTGTTAGTGCTTTTGATCGCCCTGACGATCGCTGTCTCGATGAAAATCGTCGGCGTGTTGTTAATCACCTCGCTGTTGGTAATCCCGGCTGCGTCGGCGCGGCTGCTCGCGGCCACGCCAGAACAGATGGCGATTCGAGCGAGTGTCATTGGCTGTGTCGCGGTGGTGTTTGGGCTAATTGCTGCGTTTGCTGCCGATGTGCCAGTCGGGCCTAGCATCGTCGTGTGCGCAACATTCCTGTTTCTCGCGCTTACGCTTCTACGCGGGGGCAGAGCCTAATCTTTAGCGCTTATTCGCCGGCGAGGAGAACCTTGACCACGGCGAGTAGGTCGCGATCGCGGTGTGGTGGGCGGATAACACCGTGCAAGTTGCCTTGAGGATTTATTATCGCGATGTGGCCACTGTGTGTGATGAGATACTCCTCATCTTCGACATCGTTTTCGTTTGCCATGCCGTGGCCTGAATGCGCGTCGCTACTGTCGTCGCTGCCGTCAGTAGGGCTGCCGTCGTGTTCATCATGATTAATAAGCGCTTCGGGGTCCGAATAGGTCACGTAGAGCTGCTTCGTTAGCACACTGAGCGCGATTCTCGTGCCCGTTAAGCCTATGAACGCATCGTCGTATTTCGCGACATAGTCCGCCATCGTCGCCGAATCGTCTCGTTCTGGATCGACTGTCCCTAAAATAACCTGTAGCTCCGCGCGCTCGGCCGGGCTGAGCTGCGCCGCCATTTCGGCAAGCTCTTTCATGGTCATTGGGCAAATGTCGGGGCAGTGGGTAAACCCAAAAAACACGAGGCTCCACTTACCTGTGAGGTTCGCATTAGTGAATGCTTCGCCGCGAGAGTCGACGAGATCGAAACGAGAGAGGGGGCGAGATTCGGGGAAAAGCGTCGTGCCTTTCTCGCGCAGATCGCGGGTAAGCTCTGCCGCTTCTTCGCCTGCGTTCCAAAGCGTGTAGCCTCGGTAGACTGCGAGTCCTAGCAGGATATCGACGACAATAAACGCGATAAGCAGACGCTTGCTCATGCGGCCTCTAGACCAGATAGTGATCGATCACTAACGCCACAAAGACTATGGCGAGGTAGATAATCGAGAAACGGAAGGTGTCCATCGGCGTTGACGCCTTAGGCCTGAACATCAGCTTGCAGGCGTAGTAGAGAAAACCCGCGCCGCTCGCCATCGCTGCGGTGAGGTAGAACGGACCGCTTAACCCGGAGAAATAAGGCAGCGCCGTCGTTCCGACGAGAATCACTGTGTAGACCAGAATATGAATTTTGGTGACGTGTTCGCCGTGGGTCACAGGCAACATCGGCACGCCTGATTTTGCGTAGTCGTCTTTGCGATGGATTGCGAGCGCCCAGAAATGCGGGGGTGTCCAAGCAAAAATAATTAGCACGAGAATCAGGGCGTTAGGATCGATTGTGTTGCTCACCGCCGACCAGCCCAACAGGGGTGGCATCGCGCCGGCAAGTCCGCCGATCACGATATTTTGAGGCGTCGCATGTTTTAGATATCCGGTGTAAATAAACGCATAGCCGATGAAGGAGGCGAGAGTAAGCCACGCACTCAAGGCATTTACCCAGATCATCATAATCGCCATGCCAGCTACACCGATAGTGAGCGCAAACATCGCCGCCTGCATAGGCTCCACGCGGCCCTGTGCAACGGGCCGATTATGGGTTCGGGCCATTTTAATATCGATTTTGCGATCGATTAGGTGGTTGACTACGGCGCCAGACGAGGCGACCAAGGCGATGCCAAGGTTGCCGAGAATGAGAATATCGAGGGGGACCATGCCAGGCACGGCAAGGAACATTCCGACAAGTGACGTGAGTATCATGAGATAAACAACGCGCGGCTTACAAAGCTCGTAATAGTCGCGCCAACTTGCTGCGGTGCTGCTGGTCATTTCAGTCACTTCGGGGCTCTCGATTGCGCTTAAAAATTTTTAGCAAATGCGTGATGAATTTCGTTGTCACTCGGACTCGTCTCGCGAGTCACTAGTGGTAGTGAATTTTTGTTTGCGAAGCACAATATCTTGTTGTTGGAATTATCGTTTGAGCCAACGCTTAAGGGCGCGCATTTGAGCATAATTGCGTGCGAATCTCAACTTAAACGGCCGCAAGTCGAGTTCGGATCGCCCGCGAAAAAGAAACTCTTTCGCTCAAGTTTTTGCGAATCGTTCTCAGTTAAAGTAGCTCTGACAGAACACTGTCAAAAACGGTTGATATTGCGCAAGTTTCACGGTTTTTACAGTCTCATTTACTTGCGGCTTACAGGGTTTTTCTATAGCATTCCGGTGCGCTAGAGGGTCAGCAAAAATTCGGCGAAGCCGCACACGAAACGCGACCACGACGAGTTCTTATTACCCTCGCTAGCAACACAGGAATTTAGATAACTTTTTGTTTAGGTCGGCCTTAGCCGCTTCACGTAGTTATTTAATCGAAATCGATTTGGGGGTCGTATGCTCCCCGCGTCGATTTTGAACGCGCAGCTTTAGTTAATCTTTTGACAGGGATCTAAGTGAGTCGTCTGGCAACATGTTGCCCAACTCGCTCGCCGTGTTTCGTGTCGAAAACGTTTGAAATCTCTACAAGGAAAACTGGGTATGATCTTAGCGGTCGTTATTTTCGCGCTGGTTATCGGATCGGTAATCTTTCACTTCGCGAGTCCATGGTGGTTCACCGACATTGTGTCTCAATGGGACAGCGTCGATGGCGTAATCAGCATCACGTTCTGGGTAACAGGCGCGGTGTTTGTTCTCTGCAACCTCTTCTTGGCCTACTGCGTCTACAAGTTCCGCCAGAAGCCAGGTCACAAAGCGGTGTATGAGCCAGAGAATCACAAACTCGAAAGCTGGCTGTCTGCGATCACCACGGTCGGTGTTATCGCGATGCTCGCACCCGGTCTCTTTGTATGGGCAGATTTTGTGACTCCACCTGAAGAAGCTACAGAGTTCGAAGTCATGGGGCAGCAGTGGCAGTGGAATTTCCGCTACCCAGGCGCCGATGGCAAACTCGGCACAGCCGACACTGAATTCATAAGCGAGCTGAACCCCTTCGGCATCAACCCAGAAGACCCTAACGGCCAAGACGACATCGTCGTTAACGCGCCAGAGATGCATTTGCCGATCGGCAAGCCAGTGAAAGCCCTGCTGCGCTCGAACGACGTGCTGCATAACTACACGGTTCCCCAGTTTCGCGTGAAGATGGACATGGTGCCCGGTCTTGTTTCTTACCTCTGGTTCCAGCCTGAGGTTACTGGCCGATACGATATCCTCTGTGAAGAACTCTGCGGCATTGGCCACTTCATCATGCGCGGCGCAGTCGTTATCGACACGCAAGAAGACTACGACGCATGGATTGCAAGCCAGCCTACGTTTGCCGAAACGCAAGCGATGGCAGCGCCAGACCTAGCCGCTGGCCAAGCTCAGTACGCAATTTGTGCGTCGTGCCACGGCGCGGGCGGTGAAGGCAACCAGGCGCTTAACGCACCGAAGCTTTCCGGTTTGCAGGACTGGTACATCGAGCGTCAGCTCAACCACTTTAAGACAGGTGTTCGCGGCCAGACTGAGGGCGACCTCTACGGCGCATCAATGGTTGGCATGGCAAACATGCTCGTCGACGATGCAGCGGTTCGCAATATGTCAGCCTACATCGCGTCTCTTCCTGATATCCCTGCCCAGCCTACTATTCAGGGCGACGTCGCCAATGGCGCAGATATCTACGATCGCAACTGCGCCGCTTGTCACCTCGATAACGGCAACGGAACTTGGTACACGGATGCACCGAAGCTCGCTGGCATGAATGACTGGTATTTCGTGACCCAGATCAAGAACTTCCGCAGCGGCATCCGCGGTTTGCATCAAGCAGACCCGTATGGCGAGCAGATGGTGTCTATGGCCACAGCGATGGCCGCCAAGAACACGGACGACACGAAAGAGATGGAAGACGTCGCTGCTTACTTGAATACGATTCGCTAGTGTTTAAGTAGTAGAGAGTCTCACGTAGATGTGCGCCGTAGCTAAGCTAGGGCGGCGCCAAGCAAGATTTAGAAGTTTAACAAGTTAGGAGGTTTACATGGCCTACGTACCACTGGCTGACCAAGATCACGAACAGGAGCTTCATCACCCCCATAGTTGGGTTGAGAAGTATGTCTGGAGCCAAGACCATAAAGTTATCGCCATTCAATACGGCGGCACTGCGGTTCTCGTTGGATTGGTTGCTCTCGTATTGTCGCTATTAATGCGCATGCAGCTCGGTTTCCCCGAGACTTTCGATCTTATCGATCCCAACGCTTACTACCAGTCGGTCACGATGCACGGCATGATCATGGTGGTTTATATGCTGACAGCGCTGCTGCTCGGCGGTTTCGGTAATTACATGATCCCGCTGATGATCGGTGCGCGCGACATGGTATTCCCATTCCTCAACATGTTGAGCTTTTGGTTCTACCTCTTGTCTGTGCTAATCCTCTTGGCGAGTTTCTTCGTCGGCGGCGGTCCTACCGGTGCTGGCTGGACGCTCTATCCTCCGCAAACCTCGATGGCCGGTACGCCGGGTCACGATATGGGTATCGTCTTGATGCTCGTCTCTCTGGCAGTGTTCATCGTCGCGTTTACGATGGGTGGCCTTAACTACGTCACAACAATTCTCCAGTATCGTACGCGCGGCATGACGCTCATGCGTCTCCCGCTTACTGTCTGGGGCATTTTCGTTGCAACAGTGCTCGGCTTGTTCGCTTTCCCCGCGCTTCTCGTGTCAGCCATCATGATGATGTTCGACACCCTGCTCGGTACTAGCTTCTTTATGCCAGCCATCATCGAGTCCGGCACACCAATGGACTACGAAGGCGGCAGCCCGATCTTGTTCCAGCACTTGTTCTGGTTCTTCGGACACCCTGAAGTGTATATCGTAGCGCTTCCCGCATTCGGCCTGGTCTCAGACGTTCTCAGCACACACGCGCGCAAGAATATCTTCGGCTACCGCATGATGGTCTGGGCGATCATCGCGATTGGTGGACTTAGCTTCATCGTGTGGGCACACCACATGTATGTCAGCGGCATGAACCCGTACTTCGGCTTCTTCTTCGCGACCACTACGCTAATCATCGCCGTGCCTACTGCACTTAAGGTGTACAACTGGGTTCTCACGCTGTGGGAAGGCGATATTCGTCTCAACGCCCCAATGTATTTCGCCATCGGCTTCATCTTCACGTTTATCCACGGCGGCCTCACCGGCCTGTTCTTGGGCAACGTGGTTATCGATCTGCCGCTGTCGGACACCTACTTCGTGGTTGCGCACTTCCACATGGTAATGGGTGTATCGCCGGTTCTCGTTATCTTCGCCGCGATCTACCACTGGTTCCCGAAAGTGTCTGGACGCATGTACCACGAAGGCCTCGCTAAGGCGCATTTCTGGATCACGTTCCTTGGCACCTATGCGATCTACCTGCCTATGCACTACCTCGGATTCCTCGGTGTGCCCCGTCGTTACTATGCGATCGGTGAGACTGACTTCATCCCAGCGAGCGCACAGACACTGAACGAGAGCATCACTATCGCAGCCCTCATCGTAGGTGCGGCGCAGTTGATCTTCATCTTCAACATCCTGTGGAGCCTGCGCAACGGCGCGAAAGCCGATCCAAACCCTTGGGGTTCGGCTTCTCTCGAGTGGCAGACGCCAGATACACCACCGGTTCACGGCAACTGGGGCGACAAGCTTCCTACTGTCTACCGTTGGGCCTACGACTACAGCGTTCCCGGTGCGAAGTCTGACTTCATCCCGCAGAACATGGCTGAAGAAGACGTAGAGATGGAAGATTCAGCAGCGAAAGGTGCGTAATCGATGAGCTTATTCAAACAGATTACCGACAAGCCTTGGGAACGCAAAGGCATTATCGGCGGCCTCAAACCAGAAGGTACGTTTAAGTCACCCGCGGAGCGGGTGGCGTTAAACTTTTTCCTTGTTGCCGCCTCGATCGTGTTTTCTCTGTTTGGGGTTAGCTACTACATCCGCATGGAACTGCCGGATTGGTTGCCAATCGCTGAGCCTACATCACTGTGGTTTAACACGGGCCTGCTCGTGTTAAGCAGCGTGCTGTTTCAGTGGGCGCGTAACGTCGTAGGTAACGGCGGGTCGAAGAACGTCAAGCTTGCGTTCTTCGGCGGTGGCGTTTTCGCCATTTTATTTATCGCGGCCCAGCTGCAAACTTGGGAAGAACTTCAGCTTGCTGGCGTCTACCTCTCGAGCAATCCAGCGGCTGACTTCTACTTCTTACTGACCGGTCTTCACGCGATACACATCGCAGGCGGCCTGTATGTATGGATTAAGTGTGTATTCCGAATGGTTACCGGAGCCGAAGCGAAGGAACAACGCCTGAGCATCGAGCTTTGTACGGTCTATTGGCACTTCTTATTGGTTGTGTGGCTTGTGATCTTCGCGGTCGTTGCCAACACCTAATTTGGTTGGGCGGGAAACCGCCCTTCTAGGGACAGAACTTAAAATAGAGTTAATGGGAAATAAGGATGAGTGAAACTGCAGCAATTCAAGGAAACCCCGAAGGGGTGGAAGGGCTAGTCGAAGACTGGGCCAGCGATAAGCAGACCTATAATGTGCCTTGGGGCAAGGCGATGATGTGGATATTCCTAGTATCGGATACCTTCATTTTCACCTGCTTTCTTACTGGCTACCTCAACGTGCGCCTCACGACTACTGAGCCTTGGCCTCTGCAGACAGAGATCTTTGCACTGACGCTGTTCGGTCAGTCAATTCCGCTCGTTTTGATCGCGATTATGACGTTTATTCTGATCACGAGCTCGGGCTCGATGGCGCTCGCGGTGAACTTCGGATACCGCCGCGATAAACAGAAGACGTTCTGGTTGATGGTGATCACTGCGGTTCTAGGCGCATCGTTTGTAGGAATGCAGGCGTTCGAGTGGACAAAACTAATCGTAGACGAGGGCATTCGTCCCTGGGGCAACCCCTACGGCGCCGCGCAGTTTGGCTCGGTGTTCTTCATGGTGACAGGCTTCCACGGACTGCACGTGACCGGGGGTGTTATCTACCTCCTCATCGTGGCGAACAAGGTTCGCAAGGGCCACTATGACAAGAAGGGCTATGAGATCGTCGAAATTGCCGGTTTGTACTGGCACTTCGTTGACCTCGTGTGGGTATTTATTTTCGCATTTTTCTACTTGCTATAAAGAGAGGGGATAATAATGTCATCTGAAGCAGGTCAACAACATCCTCTAGGGATTTATTACAAAATCTGGATCCTACTCTTCGTCTTGAGCGGATTCTCTTATGCAGTAGATTATTACCATGTCGAAGGGGGACTTCGCTGGTTCTTGGTCATCACCTTCATGTTCCTGAAGGCCGGTTTCATTACCGCGATCTTCATGCACGTCGTGTGGGAGCGCCTCGCGCTGGTATTAACAATCTTGGTACCGCCGGTCGCGCTGCTGTTCCTCATCGGTTTCATGACCGTCGAGGGCAATTACACCGAAGGTACGCGTTATCAGTACCGTGGTGACGACCCCACGCTAATGCCTCTGTCGCCTAGCGACATTCATGGCGGTGGCCATGGCGAGGAAGCCGCACATTAATCGTTAGCTCGGTTAGTTTGCAGAGAGAAAAGGCCTGACGAGAAATCGCAGGCCTTTTTTTATGGCTGCCGATTTAAGTCTTGCCGCAGCATTAGGGGTGAACACGAAGCGCCTGTATGACGTCTGCCGTAGTAGGTTCGATGCCGCGCCAACGCGTAAACGCCAAAGCAGCTTGGCCGACTAACATGCCCAACCCGTCTATCGCCTGCGCTGCACCCTGTGCCTTTGCCCATTTGAGAAACAACGTCGGTTCCGCCGCATACATCATGTCGTAGCAGCAGCAGTCGGGTGCGATGACTGAAGGGGGCACTGGCGGGAGTTCACCGCCAAGACTCGCCGATGTCCCGTTGATAATCACGTCGAACTGTTGCTCATCGAGTGCGTCATAGCCCGACGCGGTAATAGCCAATCGCGACGCGAAATCGGACGCTAGCGCTGTTGCCTTTGCCGGCGTCCGGTTGGCGACTGTTATCGCCGCAGGCTTATTCGCAAGATCGGCAATCGCCGCCAGTACACCGCGGGTCGCGCCGCCTGCGCCGAGTATAAGTAAACGTTTACTTTCGATAGAAATCCCATGATTCAGGCAGAGATCATTGAGAAGGCCTGCACCATCGGTGTTGTCGCCCTCGAGCTGGCCAGCCTTGTTGAGGCTCAGCGTGTTAACCGCGCGCGCCAAGCTTGCCCGTGGCGTCGCGACCTCGGCCAGGGCAAACGCACGCTCCTTATGGGGCAGGGTCACGTTTAATCCGCCGCCGCCAGACTCGAAAAAGGCGTTAACGAAAGACACGAACTCAGCCTCCAACACTTCGATGGCTTCGTAAGTAAGATGCTGCTTAGTTTGCTCGGCAAACAGCGAATGAATGAGCGGCGATTTACTGTGTGCGATAGGGGAGCCGATGACCGCGTAGCGGGTAGGCGCGCCAGGTTCTTGATGATTGACCACGAACTCTTCCTTGCAGCATTTTTAGGGCAGACGTTTAGGCAGTGGCTAACTTTAGCCAATCTCTGTGGGGGAGGAAATCGGTATAGAGTTTTTCCTCGCGGCTGCCCGGCGCCGGTTTCCAGTCGTAAACCCACCGCACCGTCGGCGGCAGAGACATGAGAATAGACTCGATGCGGCCTACACCTGACTGCAAACCGAAAAGCGTACCGCGGTCGAACACGAGATTGAATTCGACATAGCGCCCGCGCCTGTACTCCTGAAACTCACGCTGTTCGGGCGTGTACTCCGTGTCTTTGCGTTTCTCGACAATCGGCACATAAGCCTCGAGATAACTGTTTGCGAGCGACTGCACAAACGCGAAACTGCGCTCGAAACCCAGTTCGTTGAAATCATCGAAAAACAGTCCGCCAATTCCGCGCGCCTCGCCGCGGTGTTTGAGGAAGAAATAATCGTCGCAGCGCTTTTTGAGGTCGGGGTAATAGTTAGCACCGAACGGCGCGCAGGCGCGCTCGGCTGTTCGATGCCAGTGCACGCAGTCTTCCTCAAAGCCGTAGTAGGGCGTCAGATCATAGCCTCCGCCAAACCACCAGACACTCTCCTCACCCTCTTTTTCGGCGACGAAGAGCCTGAAGTTGGCGTGAGAGGTAGGCACCATAGGATTTAGCGGATGTATCACTAACGACACACCCATCGCTTGAAAGGCCCTGCCCGCGAGCTCCGGCCGTTCGGCTGTCGCCGAGGCGGGCATCGCCTTGCCAAAGACATGCGAGAAGTTGACGCCGCCTTTTTCAAACACCCTGCCGCCGCTCATCACGCGGCTAATGCCGGATCCCCCCGAGTCACGGTCCCATTTGTCGGTCACAATGGTGACGTCTGGGTCGATCGCAGCGAGGCGCGCTACGATCGACTCTTGGAGTTTGAGTAAAAAGTCTTTTACCGCAAGGGTATCTACGTTGGTCAAAATGCGTTCCCCGATTAGAGTTAGGAGCGCCGGTTTTGCACGATCAACGCAGTCGATTACCACTCAATAAATCGCGTATCTGTGAAGTCTCGGTGCTATTGCCGAGCTCACCGGCTATTACAGCATCAATTCTACCGCCAAACTCCTCGATGAGTCTTGATTGAGATCGAATTTCGGGCTCACCTGCGTCATTTGCCGACGTAGATACTAGCGCCCCGCCGTGGCGATTGCACAATTCACGTACTAAAGGATGGGCGCTGACTCTCACCGCCACGGTTGCGTGTTCGCCTTTGATCCAGGTTGGGATACTGCCTTCGGGGTCGGGGATAAGCCATGTTACCGGCCCCGGCCACGTTTCCTCGAGT
The DNA here is from genome assembly GCA_023254735.1 of Pseudomonadales bacterium. Lineage (GTDB taxonomy): Bacteria > Pseudomonadota > Gammaproteobacteria > Pseudomonadales > Pseudohongiellaceae > UBA9145. The sequence goes on from JALRKV010000109.1 coordinate 10,126, forward strand.
GTGCTGCGCTGAGTGTCGGTTAACGAGGAGGCGAGGGCTGGCAGCTGATCGAGGCTAGACGCGACAAGAATAAGCCCTTTCTCTACCGGTCTGTTTTTTATGAGTAAGAGCTTTGTAACCGCGGCTTCTGAGAAGGGATCGCAGCCGAGGCCCCACACAGCCTCGGTGGGATAAGCAATCACGCCCCCCGCGGCGACCGCATCTAGGCCAGCGACAAGTGAAGGCTCATCGATTAGATAGTCTACCGGTTTTTGTGACGGGTCTTGGCGTTGCATTGACGGCTCCATGGTCTGTACTTCGGATGAATCTGCTTCGGCCGCTCATTCTACCCACTTTTGTGAGAGCGGCTATCACCAACCGGCGCCCTTATTTATGCAATTTTTCTATCACCTCATGCGATCGAGTAGCGTCCTCCTCGGCAGGAAACAAGCCCCCTCACCTCAAGATCTAACAATGCATGGTTTAACGCGCTAAAACTTGCCAGATCGGCATCTAGCAGACTGTCGAAAAGGCAGTCTTCGGTCTTAAGCCTTTGCAGGAGTTTTCTCTGCAAAGGCATGAGGTCATCGGGTTCGCCTGTGCCAAGGTGGTTGCCAAATCCTGTAGGCGCCAGTGTGTCAGCCCTGCCCGACATGGCTAGCCCAAGCTCGATGAGAATGTCGTTCGGATCGTCGACTAACATTGCCCCCTGTTTTATCAGCTCATGACAGCCGCGGCCCTGGGGGTTACTCAGCAGACTTGGCAGCGCGTAAACATCGCGGTTTTGCTCACAAGCATAGCGCGCGGTGATAAGTGACCCGCTCTTTATTGCGGCCTCGATGACCAGAACACCGACACTCAATCCGCTAATGAGCCTGTTGCGACGCGGAAAGTTATAGGCATACGCGCGCATGCCAAGCGGAAATTCGGAGACGACCGCTCCGCATTCGATAATCCTCTCAAAAAGATCACGGTGTGCTGCAGGATAGACTCGATCGATACCGGTGCCCAAAACAGCGACGGTCGACTCGGGGTTTGCCAGCCCGGCGGCATCGAGCGCGCCGCGATGGGCGCTCGCATCGACGCCTAAGGCGAGCCCACTGCATACAGTTACCCCGGCGCTGCAGAGTTCTCGCGCCATCCAGTACGCGTTGCGCAACCCATAATCGCTCGCGTTGCGACTGCCGACAATCGCCAACTGAAGAGCTCCTAATGTTGCAAGCGAGCCGCGAACGTAGAGTAAAAGAGGTGGACAGTCGGTTTCGCGTAGCCGTTCGGGATAGAATTTGGAATCATAGGTTATTAAATGATTACCGGCCGCAGCTGACCAGGCGAGGTCATTATCGCAAAGCAGTTGCAGATCAGCGCCAATAGTGTCGCCTCCTAACAGCGCGCACTGGGCCTCGCTGAGACCGTATTCCACGTGTTTTTTGGAGCTCGTGGCCACGAGCGCAGTAAGCGAGCCCTCTTTTTTGAGCGCGCGAGACAAGGCTGGCGCGTGTCCGCCTTTGCAGTGGAACAATGCAAGCGCGAGCAATAATTGCGCATCGTCACAGCTCATGGCGCAGCCTGAAGGGTACGGATAATGCGCGACCCACGCTCGATTGGCTGCGAGGCAGACACGACAAACGCCAGTGAAAAATAAGGCATGTGCGAATAGATAATCGCTTGCGCTGTTTCCTTTGCGAGGACTTCGTTTCTCACTTTGCCGAGCTTAGTCGATGGCGCGAGCATAATTCGCATGCCGCGCGTGAGACCATCTGCACGGCCTCGGTTCAACAACAGTGTCGAGTGTTTCGCTCCCCACTGTTGCTCTGAGAAAAAAGAGAGCACTTGGCCCTCTAGCGCGTTCGCCGCCGTCGAGTCGTCGCGCCATTGTTCCTGTGCATCCTGAGCCGCCCCGCTCTGAATTGTCGGCGCTGTCGGTGTTGTCAGTATTGAGGGCATTGAAAGATGGGAGTGTTCATTGAGAGCCTCCTCAGAGACAATCACGTCGCCTACGCGAATCACACCAACACTTTTTGTCAGCCTGAACCACGCCTTCGGTGTGCCCGCAGCGTCGCTTTGGCTCTCTGCAACGAAGGCCGCTTTGCCACTGTAGACGAGCTCCTGTATCTGGCTCTTTATCTCACCGCTTGGAGTGCGTTGCTCTGCGACTCTTTCGACAATTCGAGTGTGTATTCGGCCGGGGCGGAAGATCGAGTAACTCGCGACCGCTGGCGGCAACTCGCCCGCCACAAGCACCAAATCATCCTGTGAGGCAATAGTGAAACCATCCCCGATCGCCACGATGCGCGCCTTCGAAGCTTCGGCGCTCAGGGATACAATCGTATCGCGGCCGATTGCGGTACTAAGCTCAGACAGCGCTACGCTTTCGACGCTAGCATTACTGGTATTGCCCACTTTGAGTGGCTCAGATTTGAGTGTAGGAACGAGTCGTACAATCTCTTGAGCAAAAACAAGAGACGGCATGAACTGCAAGATAAAAAAAGCACTTAGACCGGCCGCGAGGCTCGCGGTAACGCGCACTTTAAAGAATCCGTTGCTGCCGTTTGTCTGCATTGCCGCAGGTATCCTCTGCTGGGTTTGCTAACTAGACCCGCCAACTACTGCTTTTCGGTCGCCTCAGGGTTAGAATAAGGGGTCTGACCCCTTTAAAAGAGGACGCAACAATGGCCGTTTTGCCAATCTTAGAATTTCCGGATCCGCGGCTACGCACCGTCGCCAAGCCGGTTACTCTTTTTGACGACGAGTTAAAATCCTTAGTCGCCGATATGCGCGAGACAATGTATGCGGCCGAAGGTATTGGCCTCGCCGCGTCGCAGGTCGATGTGCACCGACGTATTCTGGTCATTGATGTCTCTGAAACTAAAGATAGTCCACGCGCTTATATCAATCCAACTTTTGAGGTGATCGACGAAGAGCTTCAGGATTACGACGAAGGCTGTCTGTCGGTACCTGGGTTTTACGAGACGGTCTCCAGACCGCGGCGAGTCATTATCCGCGCGCAGGACGAAGAGGGTGTTCCTTTCGAACTGGAAGCGGACGGCCTGCTTGCCATCTGTATTCAGCACGAGATCGACCATTTAGACGGCAAGCTTTTCGTCGACTACATTAGCAAGTTGAAGCGCGACCGAATTCGCAGCAAGCTGACTAAAGCGCACAAAAAATCGGCCTAACCTAAGCGCTTAATAAACGCCGCGTGCCCCGAGAACGCCAGCACACTAGCCGCAACGGGGCCTTATCTTAAGCCTCTCACTCTAAAACGAAGCCCTCATGAATAAACTGCGAGTCTGTTTCGCCGGCACTCCCGAATTCGCCGCCGCTCATCTCAATGCGTTAATCGCCGCTCAGGCCGAGTCGCGTTTCGAGTTAGTGGCCGTTTACACACAGCCAGATCGTGCAGCGGGGCGCGGGAAAAAACTTTCTCCAAGTCCTGTTAAGCAAAGCGCCCTCGACGCAGGACTGCCGGTTTTCCAGCCGTTATCGCTGCGCAGCGAAGAAGCCCGCGCCGAACTCGAGGCGCTCGGCTGCGATGTAATGATCGTCGTCGCCTATGGCTTGATCCTGCCGCAGTCGATTCTCGACACGCCTCGGTTGGGCTGTGTGAATGTGCACGCCTCGTTGCTTCCACGCTGGCGCGGCGCAGCGCCTATCGAGCGCGCGCTTCTCGCCGGCGACAAAGCTACTGGCGTGACAATAATGCAGATGGACGCGGGCCTCGATACCGGCGTGATGCTCGATAAAACGGTTGTCGCGATCGACCCGCGAGAGACGCGTGTCAGCCTCGAAGAAAAACTCATTGCGGCTGGGAGTCGCGCACTCGTTGCGGCGATAAACTCGCTCGAGGCGTTACAAGAAAAGGCCGAGGCTCAGGACGATTCTCAAAGCACCTATGCCGCAAAAATAGACAAGGCTGAGTCGCTAATTGAGTGGGCTTTGCCAGCCTCACAAATCGATCTCTTAGTGCGTGCGTGCATCGGCCGCACGCCTGCTTTTACGCTTTTCGAGGGTCAACGTATACGGCTGCTCGAATCAGCAATCGATTCGGCGCAGAGTGATGCCCCTGCGGGCACAGTCACACACGTCGACAAGCGTGGGTTCAGCGTCGTCTGCGGAGAGCGAAGCGTATTAAAGGTGAGCCGCGTGCAGATGCCGGGCAAAGGCGAGGTGAGCGTCGGCGAACTACTCAACGGCAAACCCGATGCGTTCGCTGTGGGAACCTGCTTTGATCAACCATCGGCAAACGAGGAGTCGTAGATGCATAGGTTCTCCAGTAAGTCCTTGTGTGTGAGCCTCTAGATGGCTATCAAAGGTGCTCGCGCAATCGCCGCGAAGGTGCTCGCCACACTGCAGGTCGGCACGAATGGCTCGCTTAGTAATTTGCTAGACGACTACCGCGAGCGCGACGATTTCCCCCTCATTCAAGAACTTTGCTTCGGCGCTTGCCGCTGGTATCCGGCGCTCGAACACCTGCTCGATAACCTGTTGAGTAAACCCCTGAAGGCCAAAGAGAGCGATGTGCGCTGGTTACTTCTCGTCGGGCTCTACCAGCTGCGCGAACTGTCTATCGCCGACTATGCTGTTATCAACGAAAGCGTCGAGGCGAGTCGGAGCCTCAAAAAGCCCTGGGCCGCTGCGCTCGTCAACGCGGTGTTACGCAACTATTTAAGGCGAAAAGACTCGTTAGAGTCCGCGCTTCAATTGAGTCAAGATCCCGGCGCCGCATCGAGCGATGCAACCCGCGCTGCGAATGCGCTCGCGCATCCGCAGTGGCTTTTCGATAGGCTAAAAACCCAAAGGCCCGAAAGCGTAGAGGCGATCTGCGACGGAAACAATGCCCGCCCGCCGATGACTCTCAGGGTTAACCTGAGCAAGATAAGCCGCGACGACTACCTCGAACGATTAGGTGAGCGCGGCATCGACGCGACGCGCGGCGGCTACGCCGACACCGCGCTCGTTTTGCGAGACGCCTGCCACGTCGACGACCTCCCGGGTTTTAGAGACGGATTGGTAAGCGTTCAAGACGAGGCCTCGCAAATCGTGCCGAGTCTCTTGCAGCTGCGACCCGGCCTAACCTTGGTCGACGCCTGTGCTGCGCCCGGAGGAAAAACCGCGGCTATTCTCGAACGCGAAACCGCGCTTAAGCGACTCGTGGCGATAGATTCGAGTAAAAAACGTCTCGCGCGGGTTACCGAGACCCTCGCGAGATTGACGCTTACCGAACAGCCCGTCTCACTCTACGCTGCAAATGCCGAGGATATAGACGCTTGGTGGGATGGCAATCCCATCGATCGCATTCTCCTCGACGCGCCCTGCAGCGCAACCGGGGTAATACGCCGGCACCCCGATATTAAGGTGTTGCGCTCACCCGCCGAAGTTGCGAGCTGCTGCGAGTCACAGCAAACACTCCTCGCCGCGCTGTGGCCGTGTCTCGCAGAGGACGGTTTACTTCTCTATACGACCTGCAGCGTACTCGACGAAGAGAACCAGCACGCGATCGCACGATTTCTTGCAGCAACAGATAACGCTAAATGTGAGCGCATCACGGCCGATTGGGGAGTAGAATGCGCTGCAGCCGATGGCGGCAGCCTCGGCCGGCAGTTATTACCGATCGATCCACGGGGACCCGATGGGTTTTTCTTTGCGCTTCTGCGCAAAACGAGCGAGCCTGAGAGCAAGACCGGATGAAGATAATAATCCTAGGCGCCAATCAAGTTGGTAGCACCCTAGCTGAAACACTGGCTAATGAAGCCAACGATATCACGATCGTCGATTCCTGCCCCGATCGCCTTCGCGAGCTTAAAGATCACATAGACATTGGCGTGGTCCCCGGGCACGCCTCGCACCCGGATGTTCTCGAGCGGGCGGGTGGGCAAGACGCCGATATGATCATCGCGGTAACCGAAAGCGACGAGGTAAACATGGTTGCCTGCCGCGTAGCACACTCTCTGTTTCACACGCCAAAGAAAATCTGTCGAATCCGCGCATCATCGTATCTCACAAGCGAGAAGCTGCTGGGCAAGAATGGCATTGCCGTCGACGTCGTCATCTCCCCCGAACTTATTGTATCGAAAGCAATTTCGCGTCTTCTGCGCCTTCCAGGATCACTCCAAGTTCTCGATTTTGCCGAAGGCAAAGTGCAGCTTGTAGCGGTGAAAGCCTTTTATGGCGGCCCTTTAGTCGGTCAGGAGATTCGGCTTTTGCGCCAGCACATGCCCTCGGTCGACACGCGGGTTGCCGCCATCTTTCGCAAAGACCGCCCAATCATTCCTGAAGGCTCGACGGTTATCGAGGCGGATGACGAAGTGTTTTTCGTTGCTGCGAAAAAAGATATCCGCGCCTGCATGAGCGAACTTCGGCGCATGGATAAACCCTATAAGCGCATCATGATTGCGGGCGGCGGAAATATCGGACTCCGACTTGCCGAGTCAATCGAGTCGCACTATCAGGTCAAAGTGATCGAGCGCGATGCCGAGCGCTGCAAAGTGTTGAGCGAGGGTCTGGACAGGGCAATCGTATTAAACGGCGAAGCGTCTCAGCGCGAACTGCTTATCGAAGAGAATATTGCCGACACCGATGTCTTCCTCGCCCTCACAAACGACGACGAAGCCAATATCATGTCGTCTCTACTTGCCAAGCGTCTCGGGGCGAAAAAGGTTATGACGCTGATCAACAATCCAGCGTATGTCGACCTCGTGCAGGGGGGTGAAATCGATATCGCGATTTCACCGCAGCAGGCGACGATCGGCAGCTTGTTAACCCATGTGAGGCGCGGCGATGTGGTGCAGGTGCACTCACTGCGCCGCGGCGCTGCAGAGGCGATGGAAGCAATCGCGCACGGCGATTCTGGCTCTTCTCGCGTGGTAGGCAAAGCGATCGAAGATATCGAACTTCCGCAAGGGACAACGATTGGGGCGATAGTGCGAGGCGACGAAGTGCTAATTGCCCACGACGCGACGGTTATCCAATCCGAAGACCACGTGATTTTGTTCTTGGTCGACCGCAAGCGAATACCCGAAGTAGAACGATTATTCCAAGTCGGGCTCACTTTTTTCTAGGCGTGTAAATGCATTTTTCGTTAATCGTAAAAATACTTGGTCTACTGCTCATGCTGTTTAGCGCGATCGGTAACCTGCCGCCTGTTCTCGTCTCCCTTTTCTATGGCGACGGGATGATGACGCCCTTTATCGAATCGTTTTTTACGGTGTTTACCGTAGGTTTTTTCATGTGGCTGCTCACATTTCGGGCGCGCACCGAGCTCGGCACCCGCGATGGATTTCTCATCGTCACGCTGTTCTGGGCTGTACTCGGGACGGCTGGTAGCCTCCCGTTCATCCTCTCCTCGTCGGTCGAATTATCCATAACGGACGCCATTTTCGAATCGTTGTCGGGCCTCACGACAACGGGTGCCACCGTAATTTCTGGCTTGGACACGCTGCCAAAATCCATACTCTTCTATCGCCAGCAGCTGCAGTGGCTGGGCGGCATGGGAATTATCGTGCTCGCCATGGCGCTCCTGCCAATGCTGGGAATCGGCGGAATGCAGCTCTATCGCGCCGAAAGCCCGGGGCCGGTCAAAGACAATAAGCTGGTGCCTAGACTCGCCGAAACGGCGAAGGCGCTGTGGACGATCTATGTAAGCCTAACCCTCGCCTGCGCCGCCGCGTATTGGGCGGCGGGCATGTCTGGTTTCGATGCAATAACCCACAGCTTCTCGACAATCGCGATTGGCGGGTTTTCTACCCACGATGCAAGCATGGCGTTTTTTGATAGTGCGGCGATCGAGAGTATCGCCATCCTGTTTATGTTTATCGCAGGGATTAATTTCGCACTGCATTTCACCGCTTGGCAGCGCGGTCGAATTGATCATTACTTCCGCGACCCTGAGTTTCTCTTCTACGGCTTTATTCTGCTTGCCGTCTCGCTGGTCACTATTGCCGTGCTGCTGCGTTTCGAGGTTTATCCGTCGGTGCCCGAGACGATTGTGAATGGCCTGTTTCAGGTCGTGTCCTTTGCAACTACGACGGGGTTTGCGACTAGTCAGTTTAATGAGTGGCCTATCTTCCTGCCCTATCTTCTCATGTATGCGGCGATTATCGGCGCCTGCGCGGGATCGACTGGCGGAGGTATGAAAGTGATTCGCATCCTGCTTATTTTTAAGCAGGGGTTTCGCGAGGTGCAACGCCTTATTCATCCGCATGCGGTGATTCCGATTAAACTCGGTCGCGGCCCGGTTCAAGACAGGGTTGTTGAAGCGGTGTGGGGGTTTTTCGCCGTCTATGTAATGGCGTTTATGCTGATGCTGCTCGCGCTGCTCGCCACTGGTCTGGATATCGTGACCGCCTTTAGCGCGGTTGGCGCCTGCATCAATAATCTCGGGCCGGGTCTGGGGTCGGTGACACAAACCTACGGCAGCTTATCGGATGCGGCAAAGTGGATTCTGTGTTTCGCCATGCTCCTCGGCCGCCTCGAGGTGTTCACGCTGTTGGTGCTATTCACACCGATGTTCTGGCGGCGTTAGGCGCAATCCTCAATAGAATTCGCTGTCGTCGGGCTGTCGGCGGAAGCGTTTGTACTCCCACTGGTATTGTTCGGGCGCGAGTAAGACGCAGCGCTCGATGCTCCGGTTGATTGCCGCTGCCGAGGCCGCCAGGTCTTGATCGTAGATCCCCGCGTCTGCCTCGTGGACGATAACCTTAAACCCTTTCCCTTTAGGCAGGCGCTGCGCGAAGCCGCAGAACACCCGCGGCTTGCCGCGTTGGGCGAGCCGGCTTGTAAGTGTCATAGTAAACGCTGACTTACCAAAGAAGTCAGCGTAGACGCCACCTTCATCCGCTGGAACCTGATCGGGCAGGACGCCGACAAGCTCGCCTCTCTGCAGAGCACTTAGTAGTAAGGCAACACCTTTGCGATTGGTTGGCGCGAGCTGAACGCCGCTTTTTGCTCGGACACCCCGCAGCAGCGCGTCCATCTGCGGATTCTTTGGCGGCTGATACATGAAGTTCGAGGCGATGCCTTCGCAGGCGAAATAACCAAAGATTTCCCAGTTACCAAGATGCGGCGCGAGAAGAATGACACCTTCGCCGGTTTTCGCGGCTGCCTGCAGGACTTCCAAGCCTTCGATCTCGGTAACCTGTGCGAGAGTCCCCTCGATAGGCAATAGCCACGCTTTGCCCATCTCAAGCGCCGTGCATACCATACCTTTGAGGCTCTGACGCGCAAGCGTTTCTTGTTCGGTATCACTGAGGTGCGGGAAACAAGCGGCTATATTTCGCCGAGTCGTCGCCGCCGAGCGGTTCGGAATTACCGCGAAAAGCCACCCAAGCCCGCCGGCAAGCCAGTGGAGTAGGCGCAGAGGGAGCACCGAGGTGAGGCGGAGGAATCCGAGCACGACCCAAAAAGCGAGCCGACCCCCGAGCGTTATAGTGGTGTCTGTTTGATCCATGAGCTTGCTAGTCTTAGGTATAGGTCGTCGAAACCGTTGCGGTCGGGGGAGGGATTGTCGCATCTACCGCTTGGCACCACCAAGTGCTTGCCTGAGATTCGTGGTGTAAGCGGTGCGCGGCGCCCGATGGCCGACCCAAATAGCGCGCTGTTAGCCGCGCCCGTTAAGTCGGCCTGTTCGGTAGATAAGTCCCTACGAATCAAGGATAATTAGCGCCCTTCAAATGACTGATTATGTGGCGTTAACGTGAATAAAGCATCCGATCTCAACACTTTCCAAGGCCTCATCTTCGCACTGCAGCAGTTTTGGGCGGAGCAGGGATGTGTCGTCCTGCAGCCATTAGACATGGAGGTTGGTGCTGGTACGTTCCACCCGGCCACTTTTTTGCGTTCGATAGGCCCAGAATCTTGGAGCGCGGCCTACGTTCAGCCGTGTCGCCGTCCCACCGATGGACGCTACGGCGAGAACCCTAATAGACTCCAGCATTATTATCAGTTTCAGGTTGTTCTCAAGCCTTCGCCAGAGAATATCCAAGAACTCTACCTCAAGTCCCTCGAAAGCCTCGGTATCGACATGTCGGTACACGATATCCGCTTCGTCGAAGACAATTGGGAGTCGCCGACGCTCGGGGCGTGGGGTCTCGGTTGGGAGGTCTGGCTCAATGGCATGGAGGTAACTCAGTTTACCTATTTCCAGCAGGTAGGTGGACTTGAATGTTATCCGGTTACTGGCGAAATCACCTACGGCATCGAGCGTATTGCGATGTATTTGCAGGGCGTCGACAGCATCTATGACATCGTTTGGACAGATGGACCCAATGGCAAAGTGACCTATGGCGATGTGTTTAAGCAAAACGAAGTAGAGATGTCGGCCTATAACTTTGAACACGCAGCAACCGACTTGTTGTTCGGTTACTTCGATGACTGCGAGGCGCAGTGCAAAAAACTCATCGAGAGCAAACTCGCTCTGCCCGCTTACGAGCAGGTATTAAAAGCCTCGCACTATTTTAATCTGCTCGATGCGCGCCACGCGATTTCTGTTACAGAGCGTCAGCGCTTTATTTTGCGGGTGCGAACTTTGTCGAGACTCGTCGCCGAAACCTATTATGCGACGCGCGAGGCGCTCGGTTTCCCGCTGATTGCCGACGATTTTAAAGACGATTTTATGCGCCACCAAAAAGCAAAGAACAAGGAGAAGTCGTCATGAGCGCCCGCGACTTTCTAGTCGAAATTGGTACCGAAGAGCTTCCTCCCAAAGCGCTCACGAGTTTATCCAAAGCATTTTCGACTGAAATACTTACAAACCTGAAACAGCTGCAGCTTGGGTTTGCTGACGCTGAGAGTTTTGCAACACCGCGCAGGCTCGCCCTTCTCGTGAAGGGATTAGACGAGTCGCAGGCGGATAAAACGATAGAACGCTTTGGCCCTGCCGTTCAGGCGGCCTTCGACAAAGACGGCAACGCGACTCCCGCCGCGGCGGGCTTTGCGAAGTCCTGCGGCGTCGAAGTCGATCAGCTCCAGCGCGCAGAAAAAGACGGCGTCGAAAAACTCTATTACAGTGCATCGCAACCGGGTCAGCCTACTGCGACACTTTTAAGCACCATAGTTAGCGAGGCGCTCGACAAATTGCCTATTCCTAAGCGCATGCGCTGGGGCAATTCACGCGCCGAGTTCGTGCGCCCAGTGCATTGGGTGGTCCAACTCTTTGGTGACGAAGTCGTTGCGGGGCAGTTTTTCGGTGTAGCTGCGGGTAAACAATCTCGAGGGCATCGTTTCCACGCCGACAAGTCTATCGAAATAGACAGTCCGGCCAACTACGCTGCGCTACTCGAAAGCGAAGGCCACATAATTCCCCAGTTCGACCGCCGCCGTGAAATGATTCGCGAGCTTGTTATCGCCGAAGGCGTCAAAGCTAATGCGACGAGCGTAATCGACGAGGCGCTCCTTACCGAGGTGGCGAGCTTAGTCGAGTTTCCCGTCGCGCTCACCGGTAAGTTCGAAGCACACTACCTCGAGGTACCTGCCGAAGCGCTCATTCTTGCGATGAAATCACATCAGAAAACCTTCTATTGCGTAGACGACGAAGGCAAGCTTCTGCCGCTTTTTATCGCGGTAAGCAATATTGTGAGCAAAGATCCGGCGCAGGTTATAGAAGGTAATGAGCGTGTGATTCGTCCGCGTCTTGCCGATGCGAGCTTCTTCTTCGAGACAGATAAACAGGTCTCACTCGAGAGCCATCTCGAGGAGCTGAAGAAAATCGTTTTCCAAGACAAGCTTGGCACTGTTTATGACCGCTCGGTTAGAATTTCAAAATTGAGTCGCGCGCTGGCGCCGCTCTGCGGCGCCGACCCCGAGCTATGCGAACGCGCAGCGATGCTGTCGAAGTGCGATTTAATGACAAACATGGTTGGCGAGTTCGCCGACCTGCAAGGATTGATGGGGCGCTACTATGCGCTGAACGACGGCGAACCTCGCGAAGTTGCCGACGCTATCGATGAGCAATATCGACCGCGTTTCGCCGGCGACGAATTGCCCTCGGGCGTAACTGGCGCGGTGTTGGCTCTGTCTGAAAAGCTCGACACACTCTGCGGTTTGTTCGCGATCGGTCAGCCGCCAACTGGTTCGAAAGATCCGTTTGCGCTTCGTCGCGCGGCGATCGGCCTGCTGCGAATTCTCATAGAGAAAGAGTTAGACCTCGATCTTACGATTTGCATCGATCTTGCGTTCCGAGGTCTTGCCGATCTCGATCCTTCTAGCGTCGATTGCAGCGATAAGACGCAGCAACAGGCATTGGCGTTTTTGCTCGATCGCCTGCAGGCATGGTCTGCGGACAAAGGGATTAGCGCGGAGGTCTTTCAATCGGTTATGGCCTTAAAGCCGACTCGCCCGGTCGACTTCGACAGACGAGTCCAGGCCGTCGCGCATTTCCAATCGCTCGATGAATCCGCCGCGCTTGCCGCAGCGAACAAGCGCGTGTCGAATTTGCTCGCAAAGCAAAGCGTCGACGCAGATGCTCAAGTTAATGCAGAGCTTTTTGCGGAACCTGCTGAGAAAGCGCTTTTCGATAAGCTTGTTTTGGTTGAGTCAGAGGTCGATCCGCTATTCGCCCGCGGTGATTATAAACAGGGGCTCGCCGCGCTCGCCCAACTGAGGCAAACCGTCGATACATTTTTTGACGATGTGCTCGTGGTTAGCGATGACGAGGCTCTGCGCAATAATCGGCTTGCCCTCCTGTCGCGACTACGGCGTGGGTTCCTCCGGGCAGCGGATATTTCGTATCTGTCGTCGTAGACACAGCCGCGGGATGTTCCTAGCACACGACGATTTGATAATGCTGCGCGTCTCGCCGCGCATTTTGCCAGTTAGCCGAGGAGTGTCTCTTGCCCGTTCTTCTTTTGGACCGCGACGGGGTGATCAATCACGACTCCGCCGAGTTTATTAAGTCAGCAGACGAGTTTGTCCCGATCGATGGCAGCGTCGCAGCCATCGCGCGCGCTCACGCACTCGGCTGGCAGGTGTTTGTCGCGACGAATCAGTCTGGGCTTGGGCGCCAACTTTTCGACGAGTTTGCACTCGCGCAGATGCACGAAAAGCTGATCACGCTTGTTGAAGAAGCCGGGGGGACGATCAGTGGAATCGCCTTCTGTCCACACCTGCCCGATGCTGGCTGCGAATGCCGCAAACCGCGCGTCGGCCTGTTAACAGAGATCGAGCACGTTTTCAGCGTTGCCCTTAGTGGCGAACCTTTTGTCGGCGATAGCCTGAGAGACCTTGAGGCGGCCATAGCCTTTGGCTGTCAACCGATACTGGTGCGTACCGGAAAGGGGAGGGAAACGGAGGCGCGACTCATCCGCGAGCCGGCTCTTTTGGGCGAATTGAAAGTGCCGGTTTTCGACGACTTGGCGTCGTTCGTGGCTACGCTTAATTAGAACGCTGTTGGTTGGATCGCGCTCTTTGGGCTACGCTCAATCAGGCAGCTCTCCATCAGGCAACCCTCCACTAAGCAGCTCTCGACCTAACAGCTTTCGACCTAAAAATTCTCCGCCGGGCAGCTTAACGCCGAACCTCGGTGGTGGTGAGAGATTGAGTTTAGGAGCCTAGATGTCGAGGTTTTCGGCAGCCATTGCGTTCATTTCGATAAATTCGCGGCGCGGATCGACTTGATCACCCATCAATGTATTGAACAGTTGGTCTGCGTTAATGGCGTCATCGATGGTGACCTGCAGCATGCGGCGCGTCTCTGGGTTCATCGTCGTCTCCCAGAGCTGATCGGGGTTCATCTCGCCCAATCCCTTATAACGCTGCAAATAATGTCCCTTCATCGCGTCTTGGGTCAGCCAAGCGATGGCCTCGGCGAAGTTCTTGATTGGGTGAGTTTTCTCCCCTCGCTTCGCGTAGGCGCCATCTTCGATCAGCCCGTCGAGTGTCGCGCCGAGATTCGCTAACGCGCGATATTCGCCCGACTTAAAGAAATCGAGGCTAAAGCTATAGCTACGCTCGAGGCCGTGCAGATTTAGTCTAGCCTCCGGTAAGTAAACGTTGCGCTCGTTGTCCTTTCTGACAGAGAGGGTTAAGTTAGCGCTCGCTCCGGCGTGAAGCTCCGCGAGCTTTGAACGCACTTTATCTACCCACGCCTCGGCAGAGGCTTCTGACTGTAATTCTTCAACCGCTAACAAGGGCGAGAAAATCATCGCCTCGAGCACTTCGGTCGGATAGAGACGCGCCAAGCGGCTGATGATGGCGTAGGCATCGTTATAGCTTTTCACGAGAGACTCGAGCGCATCCTCGGCGATACCGGGTGCTTCGGCGTTCACGTGGAGACTCGCTCCCTCGAGGGCGACTTGAGTCTGGTAATTCGCCAGCTCGGCCTCGTCCTTGAGGTATTGCTCCTGTTTGCCCTTGCGAATCTTGTAGAGCGGCGGCTGAGCGATAAAGATATGGCCGCCATCGACTAACTCCCGCATTTGACGGAAGAAGAAGGTCAGGAGCAGTGTGCGAATGTGTGAGCCGTCGACATCGGCATCGGTCATAATAATGATGCTGTGATAGCGCAGTTTCTCTGGCTGGAATTCGTCTTTACCAATTCCACAGCCAAGCGCCTTGATCAGCGTGCCGATCTCCGCCGAGCTAAGCATCTTGTCGAAGCGTGCCTTTTCAACGTTCAGAATCTTACCCTTGAGCGGCAAGATTGCTTGATTCTTGCGATTGCGGCCCTGTTTCGCCGATCCGCCCGCCGAGTCTCCCTCCACGATGTAGATTTCGGACAGTGATGGGTCTTTCTCTTGGCAGTCGGCAAGCTTACCCGGCAGGCCAGCGATATCGAGCGCGCCCTTTCGTCGTGTCATCTCCCGGGCCTTACGCGCGGCTTCGCGTGCGCGTGCAGCATCGAGCATTTTACCGACAATTAGCTTCGCATCATGGGGATTTTCCAGAAGATAGTCGCTAAATTTAGCAGCCATCTCTTGTTCTACTACCGTCTTTACTTCGGATGACACGAGTTTATCTTTGGTCTGCGAGGAGAATTTGGGGTCTGGCACTTTCACCGAGATAATTGCCGTGAGGCCTTCGCGCGCATCATCGCCAGATGTGGCAACTTCTTTGCCTTTTTTCGCCGCCAACTCCTTATCGATATACCCCTTTAACACCCTCGTTAGCGCGGCGCGGAAACCCGCAAGGTGTGTGCCCCCATCCTTTTGAGGAATATTATTGGTGTAGGGGAAGATATTCTCAACATAGGAGTCGTTCCACTGCAGCGCCACCTCGACGGTAATCCCGTCCTCCGGTCGCTCATGGGCAAAATGGAATATCTTATTCACTGCCCCCTTGTTTTTATTCAGGTATTCGACGAAGGCCTGCACACCGCCCTCGTATTTAAAGTGTTCTTCTTTGGCGCTACGCTCGTCGATCAAACGAATCGACACGCCCGCGTTTAAGAAAGCGAGTTCGCGCAGCTTCTTAGCAAGGATGTCGTAGTGAAACTCAACGCTGCTAAAGGTTTGGTCGGAGGGCTTGAAGTGACACTCCGTACCCGTCGTGTTGGTTTCACCGATAACAGCTAATGGCGCTTGTGGTACGCCGTGTTTATACACCTGTTCCCAGAGCTTGCCGTCGCGACGAATGGTGAGTTTCAGCTCCTCCGAGAGGGCGTTTACTACCGAGACGCCTACGCCGTGAAGGCCGCCAGAAACCTTATAGCTGTTATCGTCGAATTTACCGCCAGCGTGCAGTACCGTCATGATCACTTCGGCGGCGGAAACGCCCTCGCTGTGCATTTCCGTCGGGATACCGCGGCCATTGTCGGAGACGCTAATCGTCTCGCCGACGTGAATAACCACACGAATCTCATCGCAGTGTCCAGCGAGCGCTTCATCGATAGAGTTGTCGACGAGCTCGAACACCATGTGGTGTAGGCCAGTGCCGTCATCGGTATCGCCGATATACATGCCTGGGCGCTTGCGAACTGCATCTAAGCCCTTGAGAACCTTGATACTATCGGAATTATAGTCGCTGTTGTTTGCTGTGCTAGCAACACTGTTGGTGTCGTCGGTCATTCTTGGTCTCCAGGGGTAGCCCCAGGGTGTTTCTTAATACTAGTGTTATCGGACAATTGGGTGGAAAATCAAGCCGTTATTCTACCATGTTCCACGTGGAACTGCGCGATTTCGCTTGGCGCGAGTGCGCTGAAAAGCACGCCTTCTTTCGCCAGCAGGAGGCCTTCTAATTCCACACAGGTCACGAACAGCTGCGCGTTAAGTGACAGCAGTGCCGCGAAGACTCTCGCTCTATTCTCTGGGTCTAATTCCGAAGGGAGGTCGTCGATTAAATAGAGGCAGTCGACGCCAAGGTTCTCTGAGAGCAATCTTCCTTGGGCGATTTTTAGGGCGCTCACCAGTATCTTCTGCTGTCCGCGCGAGAGGACATCGGCCGCCGGTGTGCGGTTGAGCAAGAGGAGCAAATCTGCGCGCTGGGGTCCTAGCTGAGTAGAGCCATAGCGCCTATCGGTATCCAACATGCGCTGCAGCTCAGCATCAAGAGTGCTTCCCTCCGCCCATCCGCGGTCATATCGGATCTCGAGAGTCTCCAAATGAGAACCTTCCAGCTGGGTATAGACCTCGTTGAATACCGGCAAGAATCTTTCTAGGTACGCGCGTCTGTGTGCATCTACCTTTATCGAGGCAGCCACAAACTCTCGATCCCAGGCTTCGAGCTGAGACCGATCGAGGCGCGGCGCTTTCAGGAGTGCATTGCGATTAGCCAGGCATTTCTTGGAATCACGCCACGCACTCAGAAAACTATGTTCCACGTGGAACACTCCCCAATCGAGAAACCGTCGGCGAGCCTTGGGTCCACCCTCCAAAAGCTGGAAGGCGGTCGAATCGATTATTTGTAGGGGTAGGGAGCGCGCGACAGATTCCCAATTTTTCTGAGTTTCTTCTTGGAGCCGCAACTGGTGTCTGCGACGCCTAGATTTAGCCAACCCAATCCGAAGCCCATCGCTGAGCTGCGTAAAAACGACAGCCTCTTCTAAGCCGTGAGTAATCAGAGGGTCTAGTTTGGCGCTCCGAAACGAGCGCCCCGAGGAGAGCAGGTGAATAGCCTCGAGTAGGCTAGTTTTGCCTGAGCCATTCTCCCCGTGGAAGATATTCACACGGGAGGACAGATTGATGGCTACATCGGCTAAATTTCTCAGCCCGGTCACCGTGAGTTTTTCAATTCGACTCATGGGTTTACTCGAGAAGTCGCATGGATGCTCACGGTGGGCTGCCGAAACACGGTAGGAATTATGCTTAGAGTCTCATCGGCATAACAACATACATTGCATTGCTCTCATCACCCGACTCGATCAGGGCGCTGCTGTTCGCATCTAGTAGCGTAATCTTCGCCTGACTGCTTCGAAGGGTCGACAGCACATCGATCAGATAGCTGACATTAAAGCCCATTTCGAGCTCGTCGCCCTGGTAGTCCACCGCAACCACTTCTTCGGCTTCCTCCTGCTCAGGGTTATTCGCGAAGATCCGAAGCTCACCGTTTGTGAGCACCACGCGCACTCCCCGGTATTTCTCATTCGAGAGAATAGAGGCGCGACTAAACCCTTGTTTCAGCGCCTGACAGTCGCCCAAAATGACCTTGTTGCCGCCTTTCGGTAACACGCGGTTGTAATCTGGAAACTTCCCATCGACGAGTTTAGAGGTAAATGTGAAGTCCGCGACGGCGGCGCGGATGTGGTTCTGACCGAATACGAGGGTAATATCTCCCTCATCTTCGAGTAGCCGCGCGAGCTCCATCACGCCTTTTCGAGGGAGGATGAGCTGCTGCACAGACGCAATATCGTTCTTAGACTCGAGCGTCTCCATTGCTAGGCGATGGCCATCGGTCGAAACCACGCGCAGGTAATCAGGTGACACCTCAAACAACATGCCGTTTAGATAATAACGCACGTCCTGCTGCGCCATCGCAAAGCTCGTGCTGTTGATGAGTTCACCGAGTTTTTTCTGTGGCAGCGTTAAAGAAAACGTATCGGGTTCTTCTTCGACATTCGGGAATTCAGAAGAGGGTAAGGTGACGAGTGTAAAGCGGCTGCGGCCAGATTTAACCAAAAGCTTCTTCTCGTCTAGCGACACCTCAACCATCGCATCGTCCGACAATGCTTTACAGATATCGAGAAGCTTGCGCGCCGGCACTGTGACCGCGCCGTGGGTGTGCGCAGTATCGACTCGAGTTCGACCTACCAATTCGACCTCAAGGTCGGTACCAGTTAAAGACAGTTCGTCATTATTGAGTACGAGAAGCACATTGGACAAAACCGGCAGTGTTTGCCGGCGTTCGACGACGCCACTAACCAGCTGCAGTGGCTTTAAGAGGGCTTCCCGAGAAATAACAAAATGCATGTCTACTTTTCCTTGTGAGGCTTGTTCGGTGCCTTAGTTCTTAACGCACCTTTACTGTTTTCTTTACTGTTTTCTGATTCTTTGTGGCTGTAAACGCTCAGCTTGACGGCGCTAGGTCGTCAGGCAGCGAGTCGTTCCTAACTCGATAAGAGCCTGAGTAAATTATTATAGTCTTCTTCGATGTCTATCGAGGTCTGTCGTAGTTTTGCGATCTGCTTGCAGGCGTGCATAACCGTCGTGTGGTCACGCCCCCCAAAGGCATCACCTATTTCTGGCAGACTATGGTTAGTAAGCTCTTTCGCTAGGCACATAGCGACCTGCCTGGGCCGCGCAACCGAGCGATTTCGGCGCTTTGAGAGCATGTCCGACATCTTAATTTTGGAGTACTCGGCAACCGTGCGTTGGATATTATCGATCGTAACGAGCTTATCCTGAAGCGCGAAAAGGTCACGGAGCGCTTCTTTTATGAGATCAATACTGATTGCCTCACCCTTGAAGCTCGCATGGGCAATAACCCGCTTAAGCGCGCCTTCGAGCTCGCGCACATTCGATCGCAGACGCTGTGCGATAAACATCGCAGCATCATTCGGCAGCGACACGTTCACAAGTGCCGCTTTGTTCATCAAAATCGCTGCACGCGTCTCGAGTTCCGGCGGCTCAACCGCGACGGTAAGCCCCCAACCAAAGCGCGACTTGAGGCGCTCTTCGAGCCCATTAATCTCTTTATGGTAGCGATCACTCGTCAAGATAATTTGCTGCCCACCCTCGAGCAGCGCGTTAAATGTATGGAAAAACTCTTCTTGTGAGCGTTCCTTACCTGCAAAAAACTGAATGTCATCGATAAGCAGTGCATCGACGGAGCGATAGAAGCGCTTAAACTCGTTAATCGAATTAAGCTGCAGCGCGGTAACCATTGTGGCGACGAAGGTTTCTGAATGAAGATAGACTACCTTCGCATTGGGTTTTTTCTCTTTGAGGTAATTGCCGATCGCGTGCATTAAGTGAGTCTTACCTAATCCCACACCCCCGTAGATAAAAAGAGGGTTGTAGGCAAACCCGGGATTCTCGGCGACCTGCATCGCTGCCGCTCGCGCTAATTGATTTGATTTTCCCTCTACAAAATTTTCGAAAGTATTTTCGCGATTGAGCGCCCCCTGATGGCTAAGCTTACCCTCGATAATCGTATCGACCCCCGACTTAGCGACTGGAACGCGCCTGTCGAAGGCGCGAGGCATCGCCTGAGTCGTCGTATTTAGGGGTGTTTGATGAGCTGCAAGTGAATCTTCACTTCCGGCAACGGCATTAATTCTACTGCCAAGTATCGATTCAAGCTCGTGTTCTAGGGACTCAGGATAACCCTGTTGCTGTGCGTAGTGAGACTGCTGGGGTTGTTGAGTAGTTTGGGCGTGTTGAGTGTGTTGAGAGCGCTGTGAATAGGATGAGTGCTGCGAGCCCTGAGAGCCCTGAGAGCCCAGATACCTGGGCATCGAATCCGCTGATGCTGCCACGTTGACAGTTGGAGCGGCGCCAACACTGATAACTGGGCCTGCGAGTACTACACCGTGTTTACGACTCACCGACGCAAAAATCTCATCGATTTGAGGAAGAAGTTTAGATTTAACCCAGTCTTGTATAAAACGATTAGGCGCAGACAAGGTGAAGATGCTTTCAGCTTCGGTATTACTCGCCTCAGAAATAGCTGGGCGTAGCGGACGCAGC
>JALRKV010000133.1 GCA_023254735.1 Pseudomonadales bacterium
CCCAGCGCTCTGCGTAGGCATTTAGGTTAGGGCTATAAGGTGGTAGTAGAATTGTCTTGATGCCGTTGTCCCTGAATAGCCGTCTAAACTGCCTCGTGTATTTTGTATCACGGTCGCAGATCAAGTATCGGCTTTCGTCTAAGAACGCCTCGTCAACTCCTGTTAGATTCCGCGCTACCTGAAGCATCCAATTTTGAGTTGGGTGCTGTGTAATGCCGGCAACGTGAACGAGTCTTGTATCGAGCTTTATGAAAAATAGTATGTAATAAGTAACATAGCCTTTAGCAGTAATTACTTCTTGCGTGAGGAAGTCTGTCGCAACAGTGACCGCCAAATGAACTCTAAGAAATTTCGACCAAGAATCGTCGGCAACTCTATTTGGAGAAGGATGGAGTCCGTGCCGTTTAAGAACATTAAGCACGGTCTGGTGGGATACTGCATGACCCAAGTGTTTAAGTGCGCCCTGAATTCGTTGCGCGCCCCAGCGATTGTCTTCGGCCATCTCAATAATAAGGCTTTCAATAACCGGGCCTATACGCGGGCGCCCTGGGTAATTTCGGCTCTTTGAGCCGTCGAATTTTTTGGCGATCAGTTCTCGGTGCCATCTTAAGACTGTGCTAGGTCTAACGACTAAACAAGCGGCCTCTAGCGCTGTATTCGAAAGCCCCTTGGCGAGGCGCGCCATATGGCGCTTGAAGAACTGAGTGTATCGAATTCGCCCCTGCTGATGCTGTTGAAGCTCAAGTACCTGCTCTTTGAGTAGCTCGTTTTGCTTAAGGAGCTCCTCTTTTACGGTTTGACTTAGTCTAGTAAGCAGCTTGGCCCATAGCATTCAGATCGAACCTATATTGAGTAAAACAGTTAAGATCAGTTCTATAATGCTAAGCAATTTATCACTTTTATAACAAAGTAACTTATCCTCGATATAGAGTATGAATTGCAAATTACCTCATAGGGTTACACTCTGACTTTTATAATAGTAAGAATAACTACGGCGATCTTGTATGTGCTCTGTGTACCGCTAGCAATGTCTTCGGCCACTAACCGACTATTATTAATTGTAAATATTGCGAAATACTGCAAACTTAATCCACTCCACAAACGTTTAAAGTAGAAATAAAAAACGGGACAAACAAACCAGTCTCGGCTAATAAAATAAGGTGCTAATTGATGTCAGATTACCCAAGTAGGTTTGCCTCCGTCGCCGAAGCCATCGCTTATGCCGAAGCCAGTGGCCAAGGCACCTTAACTGTTCAGCCGGACGGGTTTATTACCAACCAAAACGGTGAGGTGATGGTTTATGACTCCGATGGCAACTTGGCGCCTGGCGGACGATACCGATCCCCTGATGAACCTGACCCCGCAACCGGTGAGTTCGGCCGGTTTAACTCGTTTAGCGAAGCGATAGCTTATGCGACAGCTAACGGACAAGGAACGCTGTCCGTACAAATAGATGGAAGTATCACGAATCAGTCAGGTCAAATTATGGTCTACGATTCGGATGGTAACTTGGCGCCGAGCGCCGAACGTTATGACGGGGTTCTCGATCCCTCTCTGACGCCGGATCCAAATCCAGACCCCACACCTGTCGAGATTGGTGAATTTGGGCGGTTCTCATCAGTCGAAGAAGCGATCATCTATGCGGAGGCGAACGGGCAAGGTTCGCTAACAGTCAACGCAGACGGAAGCATCGTTAATCGGTTTGGCGAGACAATGGTCTATGACTCATCGGGCAATCTAGCGCCATCACCTAAGCCCGTAGATCCGGTTAATCCAACGCTACCTGGCGAAGCGGTAACTGGCAACGAGGTTTACGAAAGTCGGTTTGCGTCAGTTGAAGAGGCAATAGTCTTCGCTGAGGCTAATGGGCAAGGTAAGTTGACGTTAAACGCTGATGGAACCATAGTGAATAGCGATGGCCGAGTCATGGTGAATGACTCAGATGGCAATCTTGCACCTGGCGCACGCATTGAGTCGGCAGCAGGAGAGTTTGGCCGGTTTAGTTCTGTAGCAGAGGCGATTGCCTACGCGATAGCGAATGGCCAAGGGACACTCTCTGTCCAGACTGATGGTAGCATCACGAACCAGTCAGGCCAAATAATGGTGTATGACTCAGACGGAAATTTAGCGCCAGGTACGGCGATATACGAGGGAACGCTAGATCCGAATCTAACGCCAGACCCTGATCCCATCGACAACGAAGTGTATGAAAGCCGCTTTGCCAGTGTTGAAGAAGCAATCAGTTTTGCAGAGGCCAATGGGCAAGGCGAGCTGACGTTAAACGCCGACGGCACTATAGTGAACCGTAACGGCGAGTTTATGGTTTACGACTCCGATGGCAATCTTGCACCTTCGCCTAACCCCGTCGGAATAGTTAACCCGGTTCCTGGAATAGTAACGCCCGGTGGAGCGAATAATTCTGTACGTATCCCAGAGATAGGTTCAGCCGCTTATAAAGCGTTACTACTCGAGACGGGCAGAAAAGACTTAATTGGCTTTAACTATGCCGCTCATCTCGCGGTTAAAGAAGCCACGAACGATTCAGTGTTGGATATTTTCTTGGCCGCCGAGTCAGGCAGCGAAGCGGTTGAGAAGTTAAAGGCGACAGATTTAGGCGCTCTCTTTGCTAAGGCATCAACAGAAAAAATTCTTGAGCTGACAGAAAAGTTTGCAGATGATCCGGCGTTCCAAGCTTTTTTATCTGAGCAAACGACACCTGTCGCACCAGAGCCAGGGACTGAGCAGTACAACAAAGTTTTGGAAGCCACCGGCAGAACAGACCTTACTGACTTTGACTATGAAGAATATGTAGCTTCGGTAACCGAAGCCGAGCAGGCACTTATACGCACAGGACTCGACAAAGTAGTTACCAAAGTCAAAGTAAAAACCGCAGCGTCGCTTCAAGAGAATGATACCTCAGAGAGCGAAGCAGTTGCTCTCGTGGGCAGCAAAGGCAGTGAAAAACTAGTAGGAGGCCTCGGTAACGACGTACTTATAAGCAGCGGAGGCGAAGATATTCTGGAGGGAGGCGCCGGTAAAGACTCAGTCATTATTACGAAAACTGCTTCAAGCTCAACCATTATTAGAGACCTAGAAACAAAGAATTGGGTGGTTTCTACAGACGCAGGGACCGACACGTTGGTCGATGTAGAAAGGCTTGTATTCGAAGACAAGTCTATTGCGCTCGACGTCGATAAAGAGCAAATAGGTGGCCAAGCTGCTCTCGCTCTAGGCGCGCTACTAGGGCCCGACTCGATTAAAGATCCCGCATTCGTTGGTTTAGTTATTGGATTATTAGACGACGGTATGTCATTCGACGAACTAGCGGTCGCGGCAATCGAAGCGCTCTCTCTGCAATCAAATGATGCCCTAGTTACCACGTTATGGACGAATATTGTTGGTTCCTCTCCGAGCGACAGTGACAAAGCTGCGGTAATCGCGTTGCTAGACGGCGGCACAACACCCGCCGAGCTCATTCGTTTAGCTGCCTATAACGAAGCAAACGAGGCTAACGTAGACCTTGTTGGCCTGGCGCAAAGAGGCCTAGAGTTTTCGCAAACTGACAGCTAAAACTGGTCTGACTCCCTAAAAAAGCACCCGAGACTTAATAGTCCCATTCACCTCGTTAAGCCGCGCTAGCGCCAGCTCGCTCGCGTCTACGTCTACGTCCATGACCACATAGCCGACTTTGTCATTGGTTTGCAGATACTGCGAGCTGATGTTGATGCCGTTCTCGGAGAAGATGCTGTTGATCTGGCTAAGCACGCCGGGCACGTTTTTGTGAATGTGCAGCAGGCGGTGTTTGCCGGGGTGTGCAGGGAGCGACACTTCGGGGAAGTTTACCGAGGCGAAGCTTGAGCCGTTGTCGCTGTACCGGATGAGTTTTTCGCTAACCTCGATGCCAATGTTGCGCTGGGCTTCCATGGTGCTGCCGCCTACGTGGGGTGTGAGGATGCAGTTGTCGAACTCTCGCAGGGGCGAGATAAACTCTTCGTCGTTAGATTTTGGCTCAACGGGGAAAACGTCGATCGCAGCGCCGGCCAGGCGGTTCTCTCGCAGCGCGGCGGCGAGGGCGTCGATGTCGACAACGGTGCCGCGCGAGGCGTTAATGAATATCGCGCTGGGCTGCATCCAGCCGAGCTCTTTAGCGCCGATCATGTTTTTGGTGTCGGGCGTTTCGGGCACGTGCAGGGTGACGATGTCGCAGGTGCTCATGAGCTCTTTCAGCGAGTTGACCTGTGTGGCGTTGCCAAGAGGAAGCTTGGTGACGACATCGTACAAATACACCTTCATGCCCATAGACTCGGCTAGCACGCTAAGCTGCGAGCCGATATTGCCATAGCCGACAATGCCGAGTTTTTTACCGCGTGTCTCGAATGAGCCAGTGGCGGTTTTCTGCCAGACGCCGCGGTGCAACCGGTTTTGGCATCCGGCTGGACGGCGGCACCGCCTATTCGGGCGCGGTCATCACCCGCTATTACGATCCGCTTCTGGAAAAGATCACGGCGTGGTCGCCGACCGCTGACGAGACGATCCAGCGTATGCACCGCGCCTTGCGCGAGTTCCGTATCCGCGGTGTTGCCACCAATCTCTTTTAACAATAGCGCCTTCTTCGCCAGTGGGTTGTTGTTGATATTGTGCATTCCACTTGGCCGGAGGAAGTTCTTCTTTTAAAGCCTCGAGTTCTTTAAGTGACCAAAACTCAGGCC
>JALRKV010000116.1 GCA_023254735.1 Pseudomonadales bacterium
GGCAAAGATTGGACATTACAAGCAGCCTCAGGTGAGAAGGGTTTGTTAATCATGTTCATTTGCAACCATTGTCCTTATGTTAAAGCTATTTTACCGCGTTTGGTGGAAGATATCAGACAATTAAAGTCTCTCGGGATCAACACCATTGCGATCTCAAGTAATGATGTAATCAACTACCCTGAGGACTCATTCGAGAATATGCAAAAGGTGGCGAGCGAGCATCAATTTAGCTGTCCTTACGTATTTGATGAAACCCAGGAAGTTGCCACTTAGCGAATATTTTAGAGCAGTGATCGAGCACCGCCTGTTGATCAAGTTCTGCACCGTCCGCCATGATGACGAGCGCAACGGGGCGTTCGTCCCAGCGCGGATGTGGCTGAGCGACCACCGCCGCCTGCGCAATACCGGGCAGAGCAACGATATGGTTTTCGAGGTCCACCGAAGAAATCCACTCGCCGCCTGATTTGATTAAATCTTTCGAGCGATCGGCAATCATCAGATACTGATTTTTGTCGATTTTCGCAACGTCACCGGTGACCAGCCACCCGTCGTGAAATTTCTCTGGCTGTGGATCGTTGTAGTATTCAGCAGCGATCCACGGCCCTCGGATGCAAAGCTCACCAACGGTTTCACCGTCGTGCGGTTGACGATTCCATTCTTCGTCGAAGATTTCAATTTCGAGGCCCGGCATAGTGAGGCCGGCTTTCGCGATGTTCTCGAACTGCTCGTCTTCGCTCAGAGTTTGCTGTGTGTACTTCGCACATTTCCGCGACAGCGTGCCCAGTGGATTGGTTTCGGTCATTCCCCAGCCCTGAATCATCTCGACGCCGAGTTCATCCCAATACCAGCGCATCATCGAGACAGGAGGAGCAGAGCCGCCACAGGTCAGGCGCGCAAGTTTGCTGAGATCGAATTTTCCGTCCGCCGCCTCGACCGCTGCCTTTACGCCCTGCCAGATAGTCGGCACGCCTGTGGCTATTGTCACGCCCTCGTCGTGCATCAGTTTGAGGAATGTATCGGGCGTCATAAATCGGTGTGGCATGACATGTTTGCAGCCCAGCATCGACGCGTTAAAGGGCAAGCCCCAACCCATCGCATGGAACATCGGCACAATGCCCAAGAGTGAATCGAGCGCGGTGAGGCCGAGCGCATCGGTGAGACAGCCTGCCATGGTGTGCAGATAAGTTGACCGATGAGTGTACATCACACCTTTTGGTTTGCCAGTTGTGCCGGAGGTGTAGCAGAGGCCCATTGGTGAATTTTCGTCTATCTCGGGCCAGTCGTAGCAAGTGGGCTGGTCTTTGATGAAGTCTTCGTAATCGATCTGATTCTTAAAGCTGCTTTCGCCGCCTTCGCCGTGGCGACAGATAACGAGCAGTTCAACGCAGGGCACTTTGTCCCAAATAGGCTCTAATAAAGGCAGGATATCTTCATCTGCGAAAATTACGCGATCGTTCGCGTGATTAATAATATATTCGAGATCGGTCGGTGAGAGACGCACGTTCAGTGTGTGCAGAACTACACCCATCGACGGTACGCCTTGATATAGCTCGAGATGGCGATAGTTGTTCCACATAAAACTAGCCACCCGGTCACCGACTTCGATGCCGTGCCCCTTGAGTGCATGGGCGACTTGATTGGCCCGCTCCCAGGTTTTCCCGAGTGTTTGTCGATGAGTGGTGCCGCCGGCCTGCGCGGTAACTACTTCTACGTCCGGATCTAAGATGGCGCCGCGGCCAAGAATGCGCGACAGAAGTAAAGGCGTTTGCTGCATTGTCATCGAGAATCTCCCCCCAGGAGTTTTATTCTTTGTTTCGGTGAGTCGACTGGCGTATTAAACGGACTTTTGCAATCAACTTTGGCCTTGGAGGATAGCCGATAAGCGGGTGACTATTCAAATAGCTGCGAGTATTCTTTGGGGCCTGCTAGGTCTTGTCTTTATAAGCGCTCATGAGTATTTCTGATCTATCAATTGGCCCCACAGCAACACTCACGACGATGCGTGTGCGCGCATCTGTCGGGGGCTCTCGGCTCTTGAAATCCACACCCTTTTACTTTCGTCCGTTCATGTCCACTTTCCATTCGCTCTTTCTTTCGGATCTGCGCGAGTAATTCAGGAATAATATGGCAGATTCACAGGTTCAGGCTCGGCTAGAGGGTAATCTCACACGTTTCATTGCGTTTCGGCTGCTGTACTCAGCCCGCTTTTACTATCCGGTGTTCACCGTCCTTTTTCTCGACTACGGACTCACCCTCGAGCAGTTTGCGATACTCAATATTGTCTGGGCGCTCACTATCGTCAGCGCCGAAGTCCCGTCAGGGGCGCTCGCCGATATTCTCGGGCGTAAACGCCTAATCGTGTTTGCGGCGGCGCTGATGGTCGCCGAGATGGCGCTCATCGCGTTTGCGCCAATCGCTGGTTTCGCTGGGGGAGAGCATGGGGAGGCGTCGCCGCTTTTGTTTTGGTTGTTCTTAGGCAATCGTCTCTGCTCGGGCTTGTCGGAGGCTGCGGCGAGCGGCGCCGACGAAGCGCTCGCGTATGACTCGCTTAAAGCCTTGGGGCGCGAAGATCAATGGGCGCACTTTTTAGAGCGAACGACACGAGTTGTATCCGTTGGCTTTTTTGTTTCGATGATAACCGGTGGCTTGATTTACGACGCGGCGGTCGTCAACGGCGTACTTGGTTCACTAAGTGAGAATCTAAGCCTCGCACAAACATCGATTGTTAGGCTGCCGGTGATATTCACACTCTTCTCGGCGGTCGTTGTTTTCTTTATTGCGATCGGATTTTATGACATCGATAAGGTGCGACTATCTGCCCTGCGTGCAACACAGGAACAGGGTGCGAGTCTTGCATCGCGACTCGCGCGTCCGTTTAAACAGATAGGCGAAGCAGCGCGTTGGACGCTCGGCCACCGCTTTGTCTTGTTCGTTATTCTCGCCGCGTTAACGCTCGACAGCGTGGCCAGACAGTTTGTGGTGCTCGCAAGTGAGTACTACCGAGTCATCGATATCCCCGTGTCGCTGTTTGGATTCATCGGTGCTGGTGTCTCTCTGGTTAGCATCGTTAATGCACGCGTCTCGCGCTATTTGGTAGCGACGCAGGCGCCTCTGAGCAATTTCTTTGCGCTCTCGGGGCTTTTGCTCTTCGGACTTTTGGGCGCGAGCTTTGCGATTCCTTGGCTCGGGCTGGTGTTCGCGGTAGCCTCTTTTTCGGTGCTTGGGATGGTGCAGTTTCAATCGAGCTACTATCTTAACCGCATGGTCGAGTCGAATTTGCGTGCGACGGTGCTAAGTTTCCGCGGACTCGCACTGAATTTGGGGCTAGGTGTTGCTAGTGTCTTCTACACCGCGTTAGTTGCGAGCCTGCGCAAACAGACGCCAGACGGAACCGAGGACGAAATTTTTATTGGCGCGTTGCCGGCCTTCCCGCTGTATTTCATCGCCCTTTTGCTTCTGTTACTGTTTGCGGCAAAGGTGTTAGTGCGCGATGGCGCGCCATTTCAGCGTATTGGAGGTAAGGCCCTATGAGGTGGAAAACTGCGATTAGAATGCGCGCTGCGCTTATTGCCGCTGTAGGTTTTTGTCTCGTCGCTTCATTACACGGTGTTGCGCAGACGCAGGCGTTTGAATCGCCGCAAGCAGCAATTGCACGGGGTCAAGCGTTTAACGGCAGCTGGGTTATCAATGAGAGCCTGAGTGACAACACCGATGATGCAGTCGAGGCAGCAATTAAAAAAGCTGGCGGTAAAGTAAAGCGGCGTTTCTTGCGTAAACGCCCCGAAGATTTTTATCGCGGCGGCCCCGCCGAGCAGGAACTCTACGATCGCATTTCTTATGATGACGTTCTCTCAATTGCGATCGATGAGCCGGAGCTGCGATTCGAGTACGCGGATAATTTCGTGCGCCTGTTTCACAGCGACGGCCGTCGCAGGCGCACGACCGCGAATTCATTTTACGAAGAGGGTGCTGAGGATTTTTCTTTCGCAAACTGGAATGGCGATACTCTAATCGTAGAGTCGCGTCCACGCGACGGCGGCTTTACGCTCGAGACCTACACGCTCATTGAAAATGGCGCGAGGCTGCGTATCGAGATGCAAATCGAGCCCGATGCATTTGGCGCAGCCGTTGAACTCGTGCGTGTTTTCGATAGAGTTCCTGCGCGCTAGCCCAGTCTGGCGACTATCTCTTCTTCGAGATCGCGCAGTTTGTCTTTGCCAAAATAAAGCTCCTCGTTGACAAAGAAACTCGGCGAGCCGAAATTCCCGCGCGCGACAGAATCCGCCGTATTGTCGATGAGTCGTTGCTTGACCTCGGGATGGCCAGTTGCATCGATGATCTCGGTTACAGGTAGACCTGCATCAGCTAATACCCTGGCGACCTGCTCTAGGTCTGCCATGTTTAAACCTTGCTCCCACATCGCCTTAAACATCGTGTCGATATAGTCAGCCTCCCAGTCTTTACCTTGGGCGTAGACCGCGCCTCGCATAAGCGTGATGGTGTTAACGGGGAAATGAGGGTTACGAACGAGTTCGGTGATGCCGTGCCGCATGAGAAAACGCAGTGTTTCTTTCGCCTGATACTCTTGTTTGTTGAGTACATCCGCAAACTGCTCCATCGGCGACCGATTGTTGGTCGCTTTGAAAATGCCTCCCAGCAATACGGGAATGTAATGGATTTCGACGCCGGTCCTCTCGGCTATTGCCGGCAGAACACGATGACTTAGGTAGGCGTTCGGGCTGCCAAAATCGTAGTGAAATTCGACGCGCAGGCTCATAACTATTCCTTAAGCTCTTTTCTAAAAGGTTTCGGCAAAGGGTCTCAGATCGCATTCATGTGTCCATGCGTCGCGGCTCTGATGGTGTAGCTGCCAATAGGCTTCGGCAACCGATTCGG
The DNA here is from genome assembly GCA_023254735.1 of Pseudomonadales bacterium. Classification (GTDB taxonomy): domain Bacteria; phylum Pseudomonadota; class Gammaproteobacteria; order Pseudomonadales; family Pseudohongiellaceae; genus UBA9145. Next base: position 4,897 of record JALRKV010000116.1, read on the forward strand.
GCCGCATGAGTGTGTCGGGTGCTAATGAGTCAGGGTTGCCGCCCGCGGCGCTAATCCGCTGACGAACGAATTCTGTATCTACACCCGCATCAATGATGAGATGCGCAACGTGAATACCCTGAGGGCCCAGTTCACGGGCCATGCTTTGGGCGAGCGCGCGAAGGCCAAATTTTGCTGATGAAAATGCAGAGTATCCTTTGCCACCGCGAATGCTGGCTGTCGCACCGGTGAAAAAAATACTTCCATGACCCCGGGCAAGCATGTGTTTAGCCGCTTCGCGTCCCGTGAGGAAGCCACCTAGGCAGGCCATCATCCACACTTTGCGGAACACCCGCTCGGTTGTTTCAATGAGCGGAAAATTAACATTGCCACCGACATTAAAGATGACAATGTCGAGAGCGCCTACCTCAGACTCTATAGTGGTGATGCCATTGATCACCTGATCTTCTTCGCGCGCATCGAGCGAATAACTGTGCGCTTTTCCACCCTCAGCCTCAATTTCGGCGACAAGCCCTGCATTCTTGTCGCCGCTGCGCCGCGCGAGACAGACGGTGAAACCGCCTGCGGCGAAGCGCTTGGCAATCGCCGCGCCTATGTAGTCACCAGCCCCGACAATGAGACAGTTTTTCTGTTTTTGCATCTACAGAGGCTTTCTGAATTTGAGGGTCATACGATCGCTTTCGCCGATCGCGGCATATTTCTCTCTGTCTTCATCACCCATGCGGAAATTGGGTGGCAGGGTCCAGACGCCGCGCGGGTGCACTGTCGGGTCTTTTGGGTTGGCGTTTATTTCGCTGCTGGCGACAAATTCGAAGCCCGCCGCTTCTGCCAATTCGATGACGTAGGCTTCGGTGACATACCCTGACGTTTTCATGACTTCCATGCCCGCATCGGGCTTGGCACGATGCTCAACAACGCCAAGAATGCCTCCGGGTTTGAGTGCTGCGAAGAACGTGGCAAAGAACTCGTTCTGCTGATCGGCCATAATCCAGTTGTGGACATTTCTGAAGGTTAGCGCCATGTCCGCGCTTTCGGCAGGCGCTATCACAACTTCATGTGGAGGGTTTAAGTGGCGGATCGTCACTTTGCCGTACAGCGATGGATCTGAGCTCATCTTGGCCTCAAAATTACGTAAGTTCGGAGCCATGTACGAGAGGCTTGCATTGGGCGAGAAGTGCGCCGCATACAGCTTCCCCTGGTCGCGCACATAGGGGGCGATGATTTCGGTATACCAACCTGTCGAAGGTAAGATTTCGATTACTGTCATGTCGGCTTCGAGGCCAAAAAATTCGAGCGTTTCGACAGGATGTCGTGCGTCATTGCGCGCTATATTCTCCGCAGAGCGATGCGCGCCAGCGGCGAGCGCCTCGAGGCTCGCGTGGCCACCGCCATGGTGATCGGCAAAGCTGGTCAGGGCAAAACTGCCAGCAACAGCCGTGGTTAACAGCGCGGCTATGGGGGTTTTAAATAATCTCATCAGGGGCTCCGCAGTCGACTCGGCGTTTCTTGGTAACGCCTTAAGAATGATTTTTAGACAGGAGTAAGTATCGACGCTCATCATTATGATGCCGATACTACTCCATAGCCTCGAAAATAACGGACGCGGACTTTAATGTCACCCTAAATACGCCTACCGCTGCGCCCACCGTGTATTATGCCGCGTGCAAACGACAGTCGGAGACTAAAAAATGCCTCTGCACGCAGGAGCATGTAAAGGCATCAAAAGGGCACAGAAGATTACAGACTAAGAAACAATGTAATCTGCTTAACTAGAACGTGTTAGCAGGAGTTTTGTTGCAGGCGAAGAAAATAAAATGCGCAATAGCTCCAATTTTTTCGTGTCATAATTTCTACTTATCTGATTTTATAAATTATTTTATCTTCTCACCCGCGAGGCAAAAACCGCATGAACAGCGAACAGGTAGAAAAGCGCCTCAGGGCAGTCGAGGAATCAAAGCACGGACGCTATGACAAGCGCACCGAGCATCTCGACGAATCAGGTCGAGGGCTCTTCATCAACCGGCTGATCGAAGAAGACTCTCCGTATTTGCTACAGCACGCCCATAACCCAGTGAACTGGTATGCGTGGGGTGACGAGGCGTTTGCCGAGGCACAGGCGACCGGAAAACCGATTTTTCTGTCGATAGGCTATTCGACCTGTCACTGGTGTCATGTGATGGAGGTCGAGAGTTTCGACAATCCTGAGGTCGCCGACGTGCTCAACAAACACTTTATAAGCATAAAGATGGACAGGGAGCAGTATCCAGATATCGACGAGGTCTATATGACCGGCGTGCAGCTGATGACCGGACACGGCGGCTGGCCTATGTCGAATCTTCTCCTGCCGACCGGCGAGCCTTTCTTCGGCGCAACCTATTTCCCCGCGGCGCAGTTCATTGCTCTTCTGCAGCAGGTGGTCGTTGCCTGGGAGAACAAGCGCGAAGAGCTCGAGACCAGCGCCCGCCAAATGCAGCAGGGCATCGAGAAAATACTGGGGGACAGACAGGCGGTCGCTGAACTTGATCCGACTCTTCGAGCGAACACACTTCAGGCGTTGTTTCAGCGCGAAGACCGAGAGCGGGGCGGGCTTGCGGGCGCGCCCAAATTCCCGCAGGAGCCGCTACTCCTGTTTCTGCTCGATCAGGCGGCGCGGGAGCAGGATGCCAATGCGTTGAGCTTTGTCGATCGCGCACTCGAGGGTATGGGGCGCGGCGGCATCTACGATCAGATTGGCGGCGGTTTCGCACGCTACAGCGTCGACGAAGATTGGCTTGTGCCGCATTTCGAAAAAATGCTCTATAACCAGTCTCAGCTGGGTCTTGTGTACTTACAAGCCTATTCCCTCACTCGCAAACCCTTTTTTCTGCGCATACTCACGCAGACGCTCGACTACGTGCTGCGCGATATGCAGCGTCCGGAGGGCGGGTTTTACTCAGCGACCGATGCCGACAGTGAGGGCGAGGAGGGCGTTTTCTTTACGTGGTCTCTCGCCGAACTGCGCGAGGCGCTTACCATGGAAGACTTTGAGTTTGTGCGTCGTCTCTATGGACCCGATGAGCTCGGTAATTTCGAAGGCACGAATATTCTCGCCCTGTCGCGCTCGTTAGAAGTCAGTGCTCGCGAGGCTGACAGTGCGGGCGAGACGGATTTCTATGCGCGGTTAGATCGGATACGCGACACGCTCTATGCGGCGCGCGAGCTGCGTATTCACCCACTGCGAGACGACAAACTCATCGTCGCGTGGAGCGGTGCGATGATCAACACCCTCGCACAGGCAGGCGCTCGACTTGCAGAGCCACGTTGGACAGCGGCGGCAGTGAGGGCTGCCGAGGTAATCTGCCACGAAAATGTTCAGGCAGACGGCACGTTGCTACGCATTGCTCTCAATGGCGCAACCTCGATCAACGGTCAGCTCGAGGACTACGCTAACTTAATCGAGGGGCTGATAGCGATTTTCGATGCCTTACATAGCAGTGGTGATAACAACGAAGCGTTAGCTAATGCACATCCGGCCGATTGGCTCGCGCAGGCACAATCGCTTGCCGACGCCATGATCGATGAATATTGGGATTCCAGCCAAGACGGTTTTTTCTTAAGCCCTCGCGAGCAGGTTGGTCCGCGGCTAACGCGTTCTAAAAGCGCAAGTGATGGCGCGACACTCTCACCCATAGCGACAGCACTGCGCTGTCTGTTGTTATTAGAGCAGCGAAAAGCGTTGCTACCAACGCCTGACGCGGGTGGTTACGACTATGCGGATCTCTACCGGCGCGGGTTTAATGCGGTTAGTGGACAGCTCAACGAGCATCCGCTCAGCCACACAAGCCTGCTGCGAGTGCAGGCTGAGCGCGACAGCGGCGCGATTGCGGGGGTGGTTTATGTCGATGGCGGCCTCGCCCGACTCACCGCGACCTCGCGTTCCCTCGAGGGAAGTCGCGCAGACGCGCAGGCCAGTAGACGACACGTGTTGCTAACTCTGCATATTGCCGAAGGCTGGCATGTAGCGAGTCAAGACGAAGGCGCGTCGCGCGCGCTTAGTATTGAAGCCTCCGAGCACAGCGCCTGGGCACTTGAACCCCCAGGCTACGGTCACAAGGGAGACTATCGGGGCGAGCAGAAATTCCCTTTAGTGGTGACGCTCAAGCCTGAGTATCAGCAGAGCCTCGATCGCGCTTGCAAACTACGGGTCACGATACAGTTGTGCAGCGACAGCCAGTGCCTGCTCGCGCACGAGATTGATTTGTTGGTTTAGGGAACAGTGGGGTACACTTTTAAATCGAATAAGCCCATGTAATCTGTTTCCGCTAGCAGAGCGTTTTAACTTGGGTTACAAATTCCGCAACGCGGCATTCGAGATTTCGGTACTATCAACTGGGCATTATTAACCGAGCACGATTAACCGAGCACGATTAAACAGACACTATGAACCAGGCACGTTTCATGACTTTGGCAAGACCTTCGGGTCGGCAATCTAAACGCACCGTCGTTTGGATGTTAAGCCTCGTGCTGTCAGTTCTATTTAATGTGTCCTCCGTCACCGAAGGGTTGGCGCATAATTCTCATGCTCACGCGCCTTCTGCGGAGCACTCTGAAATGCCATCGCCTAGCAGCGTAGACGGGCATGGCAGCCATCACATGATGCAGTCGGAAGAGCCGCAGAATACTCTCGACGCGGAGTGCGCTTGCGACGATATCTGCTGCTTTAACGCGGCCAGTCTCAATCAAGTTGCCTCACTGCTTCATTCGCCAATCGCGGAGGGCGATCCCGCTAGCCGCGTGCGCGACTATCTTTCTATAACGCTCGATCTACTGCTCCCTCCACCCAATTTCTCCTAGAGCTTAACTGCCCGAGAACCGTCTCGTGATTGCGCTCGGCCTATGGTCGAGTCGACCCTGTTCATTGGAGAAAACTGTGAAATTATCTGCTATTCGCGCACAGCGCGGGATTGTCAGCGCTGGATTACTGTCGGCGGCATTGCTGCTAGGTTCAGCCCAAGCCAAAGTCGTCGAATACGACCTGACGATCGACACGCTAGGCACCACCATCGCCGGTGCCACGATTGATTCACTCGCCATCGATGGCCAAATCCCCGCGCCCACGCTGCGCGCGACCTTGGGCGACACGCTGCGTGTCACGTTCCGCAACCGCTTAAAAGTCCCTGCATCTATTCACTGGCACGGGCTTCTCCTGCCCGGAGATCAAGATGGCGTGCCGTACCTGAATACCGCCCCGATTCTGCCTGAACAGAGTTTTACCTATGACTTTCCGATAATTCAGGCGGGTACATTTTGGTATCACTCGCATACCGATCTGCAAATACAGCGGGGCGTTTACGGCTCGATAGTCTTGGCCGAGCCAGCGGCGCACGACGCCCACGGCGGACACGAAATCGCACTGCAGGAAGAGGTCATTCTGTTTTCGGATTGGACTAATGAGTCCCCCACGCGAGTGCTCGAAAACCTGAAAAAAGACGATGATTACTACGCGTTTAAGAAAAATAATGTGCAGTCGTGGGACAAGGTGATTGCCGGCGGTCAGCCAACGCTCCAGGCGAGGTTCAACCAGAGTCTCACGCGCATGGGCCCCATGGATCTTGCCGATGTGGCCTACGACGCCTTCCTCGCCAATGGTGAGGAAATTGCGCAAATCGACGTAAAGAGTCAGTCGGCCAGCGAGATTAAACT
>JALRKV010000017.1 GCA_023254735.1 Pseudomonadales bacterium
ACCTCGTGCTAGTGCGCCGCGAGACCTCGAGTGAGGCACAGTTCGACGGCTGTTACAGCGGTTTCTCCCAGGTCAACGAGTGTCTATCGGTGTATGACTTTACTGGCAGCCGAGCCGCGCTGAATTACGAGTCAGGCGGCATCACGCAGTCACTCGCCTATGCGCTAACCGAGACTGACCGAGACAACCTGTCGGAGGGAGTGAGTGCTTTCGGCGCAGAAGGTGAGCTTGAGCGATGGGAATACCAACTCGGCCTGACCGCGCTGCCGGGCTTCGATCTAATCGCCGGCGTCGACCTCGAACGCGAAGTGAATGGCTCCGACGAGCGCGACAACAGTGGCGTCTATGCCGAAGTTCTCAGCGACTTCTCCGATAGCTGGTTCTTAACCCTCGGACTTCGCCAAGACGATAACGAGGACTTCGGCGAGTTTACGAGCTATCGCGTAAGCAGTGCTTACCTCATTGATCTCGGCGGCTCCACGCTTAAATTCAAGGGCGCCATTGGGCGGGGGTTCCGTGCGCCGAGCCTCTACGAGGTTTCCTACAACCAAAGTCCCTGGGCGGCACCCCCCGCCGCTGGCCTTGCGTTAAACGCCGAACAGAGCAGTGGCTTCGAAGTTGGCGTTGAATACAGCGCAGAGCGCTACGACGTCGAGGTCGTCGCGTTTCAGCAAGACGTTGAAGACGCCATCGATTTCGATCTCGCAGGCTACAGCGGCTATTTACAGTTTGCGGGTCGCAATCGCTCCGAAGGTATTGAGCTGATTACCCGCGCGAGCCTTACCGAGACGCTCAGCGCGACGGCTAACTTCACGCTCAATAAAACCAAGCGCGCGAACGGTCTTGCTCGGCTGCGTCGCCCCGAACAGCTGATCAACGTTGGGCTTAGCTACGCAGACCCCGCAGGCAAGCTTCGCATCAATGCGTTCTATCGCCGATCACAGAATGCGATAGATGAACGCGCGGGAACGCTTTTCGACTTAGATGATTTTGGCGTGCTCGACCTAAACGCCAATTACACCCTGCGCGAGGGCGTCGAATTATACGTGCGCCTCGAAAACTCGACCGACGAGCAGTACCGAGAAGTTGGCGATTTTCGTTCGGCTGAGCGAGGCGCCTTCGCGGGCGTCCGCTTAAGCCTGTAACTTGGTAGACGGCAATTAAAGAAAGGAATAAGGAGTCTCTAGGATGACCGATCAGGCCAATAACGAAGAAGTCGCGAGTGAGGCAGCCGCCGAACGTAACGCGCGTCACAAGCGTGCGATGGAGCGAAAGAAAGCCTATATCGATGGCAACATCGCGGCAGCGACGATCGACAAGGGCCTGATGGTTGTTCTCACCGGCAATGGCAAAGGCAAGAGTTCCTCAGCATTCGGCATGCTCGCTCGCAGCGTTGGTCACGGCCTTCGCTGCGGCGTCGTCCAATTTATCAAAGGCCAATGGGAATGCGGCGAGCAGATGCTCTTTGGCGAACACCCGCTGGTTGAATTTCATGTCATGAATACCGGTTTCACCTGGGATACTCAGGACCGCGAAGCTGACATCGCCGCGGCGGTGAGCACATGGGCTCATGGCGCACGGTTATTGAAGGATGCAAGCGTCGACGTGGTGATTCTCGACGAACTCACTTACATGCTGACCTACGGCTATTTAGAGAAAGAAGAGGTGTTGGCGGCGCTAGAGAATCGACCGGAGGGACAGCACGTCATCGTCACCGGTCGTAATGCGGCAAAAGAACTCATCGAAATCGCCGATACGGTAACCGAACTTGGCGATACCAAACACGCGTTTTATTCCGGCGTAAAAGTACAAAAGGGGATCGACTACTGATTCGCCTAATCATTCATCGAAAGCTCAGCGTTGCTTCCGTGCTTCGCCGATTTATTTTTGCTCTCACGCTGCCGCTTTTTGCAGTAGCGCAAAGTGCAGCGGCTGGCTCAGCCTCGCAGTCGCCCTCAACTCAGACATCAAGCATCGAGGTCATCGACGACCGCGGGATTAGCATTCGGCTGACGCAGCCTGCTAAGCGTATTATTAGCCTCGCCCCTTCGTTAACCGAGCTGCTCTATGTCGCCGGCGCAGGCGATAAATTAGTAGGCGTTGTGGAGTATAGCGACTACCCCGAGGAGGCTCTGAGTCTCCCTGTGATCGGACGCTTCGATCGCTTCGACATCGAGCGCATTCTAGAATTGAAACCCGATCTCGTTGTTGCTTGGCTTACGGGCAACCCGCGGTCGACCATCGACGGTCTCGAGAAACTCGGCCTGAAGGTCTATGTCGCCGAGCCCAAGTTTTTAGACTCGATTCCAATCCAGCTCAACAAACTCGGCCAACTCGCCGGCACCGAAGGCCACGCGAACGAGGCGATCGAGGCGTACGCGGCGACGCTTGAGAGTCTCGTTAATCGCTATAGCGATGAACGGCCGGTGCGGGTTTTTTATCAGGTATGGGACCGACCGCTGATGACAGCCGGCGGCGCAGAGCTCACCAACGACCTGATTGAGCTGTGCGGAGGCATCAATATTTTCGGCGAGCTTACGGCGCTTGCGCCTAAGGTGAATCTCGAAGCAGTGTTGCTGCGTGATCCCGAGCTTATTGTCGCGAGCGGCATCGACGAGCGCCGCCCCGCTTGGCTCGACACCTGGGACGAGTGGCCCAGCATCACAGCTGTAGCTAACCGGCAGGTGGTTTTTATCGATCCCGATCTAACCCAACGGCACAGTCCTCGAGTGCTTCAGGGCGCGGAGATATTATGCGAACAGGTCGCGGAAGCGCGAGCATTGCAGCCTGCGGGTATCACTCGGTAACCCAAAGTTCGGAAGAGCGAACGCGTAGGCTAGCTCGAAGGATACTCTGCGGCATTGTGAAAAAGCAGTGTTGCGCTAACCTTCTCCCCTGCGACATCGAGTCTCACTCGCGAGAAACTCGCGAAGGGAATATGCAGAGGAAAACTTCTGTTGAGCGGCATGCCGAGCACGGTTGGCAGCACGACTCGCAGAACACCACCGTGGGTAACAACGAGGACATGACCACCGTCAGGCTCGTCAGTAAGCGCCGACCAAGCGCTTAGAATACGATCTTTGAAGTCGAGATAACCCTCGCCGTTCGGCGGCGTGAGCTTTGACAGGTCGCGGCGAAACTCGGCGAACTGCGGCGCCGCGAGCCTTCGCCACTCGTCAATCGGCATGCCATCCCAATCCCCGTAATCGATCTCTTGCCAGGTCTCGTCAATGCGAGGCGTGAGGGCGTGCGCGGCGGCGGCGTGCGCGGCAAAATGTTGGCATCGCTCGAGCGGCGAAGAAATCACTTTTGTCCAGCGAGGCGTCAAAGGTGTTGAGTATACAGGTGCGATGACCCCGAGTTCCGCCGCGTAGGCAGCCTCGGGCTCGAGGCTAAGGCCCGTCGAGGCACTCATCTGGCGCCAGCCCAAAGGCGTGAGCTTCGGGTTAATTCGGCCTCTGAGTATATCCCCACCCTCGGGTTCGCCATGCCTTAGCAAGTCGACAATGATGGTTCTTTTAGCATCTGACATAGGCGCGCAGCCTTAACCTAATTCTAGATGCAAGACCGTGCTCGCATCGGTTGCTGAAAAGACTATCGAAATCACTGATGGGAAGGCTGCCGGATGAACTATTGAGGAGACTGCTGTACGAGCTTTTTAATAAGCCCATGGGAAGGTCTCGTTCGCTATTTTAAGAGATGCCCCATCTTCGCCACCTTGACCGACAAATAGCCTTCGTTATGCGGATTAGACCCTGTTTGAATGGGGACTATTTCGAGCACATCGAACCCCATCGCTTTAAGCGAATCAACCTTTGCAGGATTGTTGGTGAGCAAGCGCAGGGCGCTCACTCCAAGATGCTCGAGCATCGGTTTGCAAATTTCGTATTCGCGTCCGTCTGCTGCGAACCCCAACTGCTCGTTTGCCTCAACAGTATCGGCGCCGCTGTCTTGCAGCGCATACGCCTTTATCTTATTGAGCAGACCGATGCCGCGGCCTTCTTGGCGCAAATAAAGGATCATACCGCGCCCGAGACTGCCCACTTCCTTCATCGCATATTGCAACTGTGGTCCACAATCGCAGCGCAGGCTAAATAGGCAATCACCCGTAAGGCATTCACTATGGATACGGCACAACACCGGGTCGTCGCCCGTTATGTCGCCGCAGACAAGCGCGACATGCTCTTTGCCCGTACTCTCATCTTCGAACCCGTGCAGAGTAAATTGCCCCCACTGTGTGGGAAGCTCGGCGGATGCTACAAACTTTACTGACAAAAGACTTATCCTCTCCCGCTGCATCTTATGCGCGGCTGTAATTCAATCGCTGCAGTGCGGTCAGTGATCCTAGCAGGCATCTGACCTGCAGCGCTTGCTCGCGACTCTCAACAAAAGCTGGGGTGCGGCGACTAGCCGACGAAAAAAACCATGCCCTGCAAGCACAAGCAGGCAAGTATACCCGCTATTACGTCATCAAGCATGATTCCTAATCCCCCTTCAATCTTCTCGTCCACCCATTTGATTGGCCATGGTTTGGCGATATCGAACACGCGGAAGAGCCCAAAGCCCACGAGCATCCAACCCAGGCCCGCGGGTGCCATAAACATCGTTATCCAATAACCGACGAATTCGTCCCAAACGATACCGCCATGGTCGTGCACGCCGAGGTCTTTGGACGTGCGTTCGCACAGCCAGATACCAAACACTGTGGTAACGACAAGCAGCGCGCCATAGACCAGTGGCGACAGAGGCGGCGCGAGCCAATAAAGCAGCATTGCCGCCAGCGTGCCAAAGGTGCCAGGCGCAACCGGTGCAGCGCCACTGCCAAATCCGAAGGCCAGAAAATGGATCGGGTTAGTCCAAATCGATCTTGGTACTAGATTGGCCATCTTGATCGCGCCTCTTTGTTTCTGTGTCTTGTTATTGCCGTCGCTGGAAATTTTTCGCTCGCAGGAGCTGATCAAAAATGACGATAGGCCGACGAGACTGACTCAACCGACTCCCCTGCCCTGCGAAGCGAAAGACCTGCTGCTGCGCATATCTCGCCAATCGGCGTGACTGCCACGGACAGCGAACGCCCGATTGCTTTCACCTCGGCGAGCGATTCCGGTGGTACGGTGAAACACAGCTCGTAGTCATCGCCACCGCCTAGTGCGGCACGTTCTCGCTGCTCGGCGCTTAGCACAGCTAGCAAGGTATCCGAAAACGGCAGTGCCTCAAGGTCTACCCGCGCACCCACACCGCTGGCATCGAGAATGTGAGCAAGGTCGCCAAGCAATCCGTCCGATAAATCGATGCATGCGTTAATCTGCTCACGGGCGCGTAGCGCAAAATCTGTCATTGGCTGTGGCGTGTAGTACCTGTCCAAAAGTGACTGCCTCTGCGATTCAGACGGCGCTGATACGAAGGCGAACTGCGTGCCTAGGTGCGACTCGGCGCCTAGTAGAAGCAACGCAGTCGCAGCATCGCCGAGCGTGCCAGTCACACAGATAATATCGCCAACACGCGCCGACGATCGCCGCAGCAAGGCCTGCGCCTCGCCAAAGCCATGAACCTGAATCGTAATGGCAAGCGGCCCGCGTGTCGTGTCGCCACCTACCAACGGACAGTTGGCAGCCTTAGCACTTTCGAGTAGTCCGGCAGCAAATTCAGCGACCCAGACGTCATTGCTCTGGGGCAGCGTAAGGCCGAGCGTGAAGCACAAGGGTTCCGCGCCCATGGCCGCCATGTCGCTTAAATTAACTGCGAACGCGCGTCGGGCGACTAATCGAGCCGGCGCTTGTTTGGGGAAATGCACGCCTTCAACGAGGGTGTCTAAGGATAGGGCAACCGACGTGCCGTCGGGAGGTCTGACGATAGCGGCATCGTCGCCTATGCCGAGCGCGACGCCGCTGCGATCAAAGCCAAGCCCCTGATCGATAAAGCAACGCCTGATGAGTTCGAACTCGGAATACGACACGGGCAGCCTCGATCTAGGCGCGGCTTTTTGTCTCTAAAGGCCGCAGGGTCAGTGCTAATTTATCAAGCACACCGTTGATATATTTATGCCCGTCGGTAGCACCAAAAACCTTGGCGAGTTCAACACATTCGTTTATGACCACTCGGTAAGGAACATCGATGCGGTTTGCAAACTCATAGGTTCCTAGATAGAGCACGGCTTGCTCGATAGGATCGAGCGCCGATGCTTTGCGATCGAGCAGAGGTTCGATATGCGCATCAAGCTCGTTTCGATGAGTGACTATGCCCACGAGTATCTCAGTGAAGTATTCCCAGTCGATCTTGCCCGTGTGCTCTTCGCGAAACTCTTCTTCAATCGCCCCAGGCGTCGAACCCGACAGTAGATGCTGATACATCGCCTGGACGACCAGACGGCGTGCTTTACGACGCTGAGCAACCGGCAGTCGAGATTTCGCAGCTAACGCGCCGGCAGCCGCTTGACTGGTGAGCGCTGTCATTACGCGTCCAACTGACGAAGTAGGCTAACCATCTCTACTGCAGTGATTGCAGCCTCGGCGCCCTTATTACCCGCTTTGGTACCCGAACGTTCGATCGCCTGCTCTATGCTATCGACCGTGAGTACGCCAAATGTCACCGGCTTGCCGGAATCGAGGGATACCTGACCGAGGCCCTTCACGCATTCGCCCGCAACATATTCAAAATGCGGCGTGCCACCTCGAATCACTGCGCCCAGTGCGATGACCGCATCGCAGTCATCGCGCGCGGCAAGTTTCTTAACCGCTAGGGGAAGCTCGAAGGCTCCTGGCACTCTGACGACCAAAATGTCTTTGTCGGCGACGCCATGGCGGCGCAGCGTATCGAGTGCGCCCTCTAAAAGACTCTCGACGACGAAGCCGTTCCAGCGGGCTACCGCGATGATGTAGCGCGCCGATGCGTTAACAAAGGTGCCTTCGATTGTTTTGATTGTGCTCATCTGGATACTCTCTTTGGTCGCTCACCCTGCTGCCGAGTGAGGAGTTTAAACGTTACTTTTCGAATTCAACAAATTCGACGATGTCGAGATCGAAGCCTGAAATCGCGTTAAATCGGGCCGGATAGCTCAGTAACCGCATCTTGCCAACACCTAAGTCGCGCAGAATTTGCGAGCCCGTGCCGATAGTCACGTCACTGCCGCTACGACTCACCGAGCTTGTTTCCTTGTCGCGAGCCAGTGCTGAGGCGATATCCTGTTCCAGCGGCTGGCCATAGTCGTCGCCAGATAATAACACGGCGACACCGCTTCCTTCTTCGTTGATTCGTTTCAATGCGCTCGAGAAAGACCAGCTAGTGCGCTCGGCGTTGTAAACCTCGCAAATATCGCGAACGGTGTTGGGAATATGTACACGCACAAGCGTCGGTTCGTTAGCCTTGATCTCACCTTTAGTGAAGGCCAAATGCATGCTGCCGCTGATTGAGTCGCGATAGGTGTGACAATCAAATTCGCCGAACTGAGTCTCAACTTTTTCGGTACCAACAAGCGACACAGTCCGCTCATTCGCGATCCGATAGTGAATGAGGTCGACGATGGTGCCGATTTTGAGCCCATGCTTTTCGGCGAATATCTCGAGGTCGGGGCGGCGCGCCATCGTGCCGTCCTCGTTCATAATTTCGACAATCGCGGCCGCAGGCGTAAGCCCCGCCAGTCGTGCGAGATCGCAGCCCGCTTCGGTATGTCCCGCGCGGCGGAGTACACCGCCCGGCTGTGCCATAATGGGAAAAATATGACCCGGCTGGACGATATCGCTTGGCTGGCTCGCGCGATCAACTGCAACCTGAATAGTCCGCGCCCTGTCCGCGGCAGAGATGCCGGTCGTCACGCCCGAGGCCGCTTCGATAGACACAGTAAAATTCGTACTATAGGGCGTGTTGTTTTCATCGACCATGAGAGGCAGTTTCAAAAATTCGCAGCGCTCTCGCGTGAGCGTGAGGCAGATAAGGCCACGCGCATTAGTCGCCATAAAATTAACGTCAGGCGTGGTGATACATTCGGCAGCGATGATCAGATCGCCTTCGTTCTCGCGATCTTCATCATCCATTAAGATGACCATCTTGCCTTGGCGAATGTCTTCGATGATTTCTTCGACAGTATTCAGTTTCATGACGTTGGAATAATTCCCTTCGAGCGAGTTGTTCGCTTTGTTATGTAATTTTAGCGCGGGCCTCGGTTGCGCGCGGCTTCTAAGGCTGCGTTAAGAAGTACCGCACCCGACAGGCGCCACCGATAGCGCTACTTATATCCGTGTTCGGCGAGGAAGTCGGCGTCGATCCCACCCGCCTGGTTATTTTGGCCATGCTCTTTCCAGCCATGCGCCTGTGCGGCCTTGTCGCCAAGCATCAAGCGTTCTAAATAACGTGCAACGAGATCCACTTCGAGATTCACTTTTTGACCGACAACATAGTCGCCGATGATGGTTTCGACCTGCGTGTGCGGGATCACGTTTACCGTAAACTGCGCGCCGTTTACCGCATTAACCGTAAGGCTTGTGCCGTCTATGCAAATAGATCCCTTGCCCGCAATATAACGCGCGAGCTCCTTGGGTGCTTCATACACTAGGCGGATACTCTGTCCGTCGGGCGAAGAGCTGACGAGAGAACCCACGCCGTCCACGTGTCCACTAACAATATGGCCACCAAAACGACTCGTTGCCTGCATCGCCTTTTCGAGATTGACTCGGGAGCCAGTTTTGAGCTGGCCGAGGCTTGTGCAGTTCATTGTCTCGTTGGAGACGTCGGCGGCGAACTGACGGTCGTCGAACTCGACAACTGTTAGGCAGCAACCGTTCACGGCGATGCTGTCTCCGAGCCTCACGTCGGCAAGCGAAAGGCCACCGGCTGTAATGACCAGTCTCCACTCTTCGCGAACCCGCGTGAGGTTAGCGACAGAACCCGTTGCCTCGATAATTCCTGTAAACATGTATCACCTTAAAAATTACGTTTAACACGCCGCTGTTTCTAAGCGTCAATGCGCGTCAGCGAGGCCTCAGCGTTACTTTGATATCTGCACCAATCAGCTCGACGGTGTTGACATCAAACTCGAGCGCGTCACTCAATCGATCGAGCCCGCTTATGCCAAGCAAAGGACGACCGTCGCTCCCCAATAGCTTGGGGGCAATGTAAACGATTAACTCGTCTACCAGGCCCGCCTCAATAAAACTCGCGCTTAGCGTCGCGCCAGCTTCGACTAAGACTTCGTTACACTCATCTAAGCCCGCGAGCGAGTCTAGCACAGAAGGCAAGCTGACTCTTGAATCAGACACATTGGCACTCGGCGCAAACCGACTCTCGTAGCGCGAAGGCGCCGCTGCCGATTCCCCTGCCCCGTTGAGCCGATACGCTAAACAGCGGCCAGACCCCAACACTATTTTTGCCGAGTCACTCAGGCGTGCCTGACTATCGAGAACAACGCGAATCGGCGGATTTGAGAAGCGGTGTTCGTTGCGCTCGAGTTGCTGCGGACTGAGCCCCATCTCTTCTGGCCTCAGAGTCATCGACGGGTCGTCGGCCAGTACAGTCTCGATTCCCGTCACTATCGCGTCGCATTCTGCACGGAGCCGCTGCACATCGCTGCGCGCCTCTGCGCCGGTTATCCACTTGCTATCACCGTTTGCTAACGCAGTACGCCCGTCTAAACTCATGGCGAGTTTGCATCGCACGAAAGGTCTTCGTCGCTCGAGCCTGCTAAAAAAACCCCTATTCAAACGCCGCGCCGAGTCTTCGAAGTCACTAAGGAAAAAGACTTCTACTCCGGCGGCCTCGAGCGCGGCAATTCCGCCACCGCTTACCTTCGGATTGGGGTCTCGACTCGCAATAACAACACGCTCTATCCCAGCCTCGATAAGCGCCAAACTACACGGCCCTGTCCGCCCCGTGTGACAGCAAGGCTCTAGCGTCACAAAAGCCGTCGAGCCTGCCGGTAAACTTTTTTCTTGTGCGCGCCGCGAGTCAATCACTGGCGTATCGCCTCGCGCCTCTGCGGCTCGGCAATGCGCATCCGCTATCGCGTCTGGCTCGGCATGGGGCAAGCCCGCGCCCTTGTGCCAGCCTTCGCCCAGCACCCTGTCACCGGCTTGTGCATCCTCTTTAACGATTACGCAACCGACGCGAGGATTTGGCGCGGCGGTAAACACAGACCCTGCGAGTTCGATCGCACGCTGCATATACTGTGGCCACGCTGCCTGTTGCACGTCGAGCTCGGTATTACGTAGGGTTTGCATAAGGGGATGCCTTAGGCGCGAAAAGAATAAAAAGCAGTGAAGAATGCGAGGTGTTTGAATCGCAGGATCGAATTCGATGCGCTAGCAAATTCTAACCCTCAGATTTTTCCTCGTTCGATAACCGATCGATTTCCTGACGAAACTCGTCGAGATCTTTGAAGCTTCGATAGACCGAAGCGAAACGGACAAACGCCACTTCGTCGAGGTCGCGCAACTGACTCATCACGAGTTCACCCACCGTACGCGAATCGATTTCACGCTCACCCGTTGAGCGCAGGCTCGCTTTGATTTTGGTTACCGCCTCTTCGACCCGCTCGATACTTACCGGGCGCTTTTCCAGGGCCTTCATCAGACCGGCCGTCATTTTGTCTTCGTTAAAGGGTTCGCGTATGCCGCCCGCCTTGATTATTCGCGGCATCACAAGCTCGGCTGCCTCGTAGGTCGTAAACCGCTCGGCGCAGGTGATGCACTCTCTGCGTCGGCGCACATTATTACCTTCGGCAACAAGCCGTGAGTCAATCACTTTCGTGTCTACGGCACTACAAAAAGGACAATGCATAGCTTACGTTCCGTTTAAGCGAATTAGCTCGCCGGCATTGCTGCCAGACGAGCCTTCTGTAATCGAATGGGCCTAGCCGTAAACAGGAAAGCGCGAACATAGCTCGAGCACTTTCGCCTTCACTTCGGCGATGACCGCCTCATCTTCGATGTTATCCAACACGTCACACATCCAAGACGTCAATTCGGCGACTTCGGCCTCTTTGAAGCCCCTCGTGGTCACCGCAGGTGATCCGATACGCAGGCCACTTGTGACAAACGGCGATTTCGGATCGTTAGGTACAGCATTTTTGTTTACGGTAATATTTGCACGCCCAAGCGCTGCGTCTGCATCTTTACCCGTAATGTCCTGTTTGATCAGACTGAGTAGGAAGAGGTGGTCGTCGGTACCGCCTGAAACTACGTCGTAGCCGCGCGCCATGAACCCTCTGGCCATTTCACGCGCATTGGCAACCACTTGTGCTTGATAAGCCTTAAACTCATCGCTCATCGCTTCTTTGAAGCATATCGCCTTGGCGGCGATCACATGCATTAGCGGTCCGCCTTGGCTTTCTGGAAACACAGCGAAATTAAGCTTCTTCTCGAGTTCGGGATTGGATCGGGCGAGGATGATGCCGCCGCGCGGTCCGCGCAACGTTTTGTGGGTAGTCGATGTTGTCACATCGGCGATATTAACCGGGCTGGGATAAACGCCGCCCGCGATAAGACCCGACACGTGCGCCATGTCGACGACAAACCAAGCACCAACGGCATCTGCGATATCGCGAAACCGCTGCCAGTCGACGATTTTAGAGTAGGCGGAGAAACCGGCCATGATCATCTTGGGTTTATGCTCATGCGCAAGGCGCTCAACTTCGTCGTAATCGATCTCGCCAGTTTCGGAATTGAGGCCGTACTGAACCGCGTTATAGATTCGACCTGAGAAACTGACGCTTGCACCGTGCGTGAGGTGTCCGCCGTCGGCGAGGCTCATCCCTAACACCGTATCGCCCGGCTCCATCAGCGCCATGTACACCGCGGCGTTGGCCTGCGAACCCGAGTGCGGCTGAACATTAGCGTAGTCTGCGTTATACAGTTTTTTTGCCCGATCGATCGCCAGCTGCTCGATCACGTCAACGTGCTCGCAGCCACCGTAGTAACGTTTACCGGGGTAGCCCTCTGCGTATTTATTGGTCAGCACAGAGCCCTGCGCCTCCATGATGAAGGGGCTCGCATGGTTCTCTGACGCAATCAGTTCAATATGCTCTTCTTGCCGAACGCGCTCGGCTTCCATGGCAAGGGCAATTTCGGGATCGAACTCGGCGAGGCTGACATCGGTCTTAAACATCTTCTACTCCGGACAAGGCATCAAATAGGCATAATTTAGCCGAAGTATTCTACATGATAGGGCGCCTTTCGGCATCTTTAAGTGACTCTAAGCGCGCCGGAAAACGCCCTTTTTAGACTATCAGGACAACACGCTGTCATGATCGCTCGGGCTGGTGTGGTCGTTGGCGCCCATTGTCGAGCAAGCACCGATTTATCCTGCAAAATAACTTGCCTCTTACTACACAAGCTAACTACAAGAGGACAGGTTTTTGCTCCATAAACGCGTCACAACGTCCGCGATGCTATTCCCATGCTGTACAATCAGGATCTAGTTTCAGTAAGCATCTTTATACACTAAGTCTTTTCGACTTTTACGAGAGCGTTATGGCATCACAATTCGTCTACCATATGAACCGCGTCGGCAAGGTTGTTCCTCCCAAACGCGAAATCCTTAAAGATATTTCTCTGTCATTCTTCCCCGGCGCGAAGATCGGCGTGCTCGGACTCAACGGCTCTGGAAAGTCGACGCTGCTGCGCATCATGGCCGGCGTCGACAAGGAATTTAACGGCGAGGCAAGACCGCAGGCAGACATCAATATCGGTTACCTGCCGCAAGAACCCCAGCTGGACGAAGACGCCGATGTGCGCGGCAACGTTGAGCAAGGGCTCGGCGAAATCATGGCGCTGCTCGAAGAATTTAATGCGATCAGCGACAAATTCGCCGAACCGATGAGCGACGAAGAGATGAACAGCCTGCTCGAAAGGCAGGGCGATCTGCAAACCAAGATTGATGCCGTCGATGGCTGGGAAGTTGATAGAATCTTAGAGCGCGCTGCCGATGCGCTCAGGCTTCCGCCATGGGACGCCAAGGTTGCGCATCTCTCAGGTGGGGAAAAGCGCCGCGTCGCGCTTTGTCGCCTGCTGCTCTCTAAGCCCGATATGCTTCTGCTCGATGAGCCAACCAACCATTTGGACGCCGAAAGCGTGGCGTGGATGGAACGCTTTCTTCAAGATTATCCTGGCACCGTAGTCGCGATTACTCACGACCGCTATTTCCTCGACAACGCGGCAGGCTGGATTCTCGAGCTCGATCGCGGTCATGGTATCCCTTACGAGGGCAACTACACCAACTGGCTCGAAGCCAAAGAGGCGCGACTGCAGACCGAGGCCAAACAGCAGGCTGCGCATGAGAAAACCATTAAGGCCGAACTCGAGTGGGTGCGCGCAAATCCCAAGGGCCGGCAAAGCAAAAGCAAAGCGCGCATCGCTCGCTTCGAAGAGCTGAATTCGCAAGAATTTCAGACCCGCAACGAAACACAAGAACTGTATATCCCGCCCGGCCCTCGACTCGGGGATAAGGTTTTAGAGGTAAACAACCTTTGCAAAGGGTTCGGCGACAAGACGCTGATCGACAATCTCAGCTTCAGCGTCCCTAAAGGAAGTATCGTTGGCATTATTGGTGGCAATGGCGCGGGGAAAACCACCTTCTTACGTATGCTCGTGGGTGATGAGAAACCCGACAGCGGCAGTATCGAGCTTGGCGAGACTGTTCAGCTATCCTATGTCGATCAGAGCCGCGATGCGCTCAACGGTGACAACACTGTGTGGCAGGAAATCTCCGACGGCCACGAGCAACTCGTCATCGGTCGCTACGAAGTGTCGTCGCGATCGTATGCGAGCCGCTTTAATTTCCGCGGCGGTGACCAGCAAAAATTTGTGAAAGATCTTTCGGGCGGTGAACGCAATCGCTTGCACATGGCTAAGCTCCTTAAGCGCGGCGGCAACGTGTTGCTGCTCGACGAGCCAACCAACGACCTCGATGTCGAAACGCTGCGCGCACTCGAAGAGGGGCTATTGACCTTCCCGGGCTGCGCCATCGTGGTCTCGCACGACCGCTGGTTCCTCGATCGCATCTGCACCCACATCCTCGCATTCGAGGGCAACAGTCAGGTGATCTGGCACGAGGGGAACTACAGCGACTACGAGGCAGATCGCAAGAAACGTCTGGGCGATAACGCGGAGCCTACTCGAATAAAATATAAAAAGCTGGACGGGTAAGGCAGGAGGCTGAGCAGAAAAGGCCGAAGCCGAACGCGTTAGAAAAATTATATAAATGTCAGAGTTCGAGTTCGGCTCGAAGCTTTGCGAAGCGCGTCTTGGCTTCTGCCGGATCGAGACGCTTATTAACACGGCTCGGTAACGGCGTCGGCGAGAGGCTCTCGAGGTTCTCGCCGCGCATCACCCGTTGGCAAAATACGTGATAGTGATGCTCAAAAATGGGCTGAGCACGGCGTTGCCCCTCATTTGCGAGCATATACCATCCCGCCGCCCGGCCCGCGTAGTAAACCGCAGGATGACTCCAAGCAAACTCTTTTTTCGGCGAGGGTGCAGAACAAGCTTCGTAATACGCATCGCGTGCACTGGGTAGGCCGAATAGGTCGCCGCCGCGTTCACAGGCTTTTATTAGCTCGGCGAGACTGGGTAAAAAAGTTTGACTGCGGACAATCGTTTTCACCGCCGCGACAATCTGCTGAGGCGCATAGTCTTCGAGGCAGCTAAGCCAGTATTTTTTAGCGATCGTCTCGCTGTCGACATCGGGAAACGCCCGATAGTATTGATTGTGGTAGGCAAACTGCAACTGCGAAAACACCCTGTTTATCGCTGCAATATGATCGAGGCCGTCGCCATCCATTGACTCGGTGCCATACCTTTCATCGGCGCTCTCACGCACCATTCCCGTTGCGGACGACGCCTCCATATCCTCGGCGCCTCTGGGCACATCGCGACCCTCGTTGGCTGGGTAGTCTGTGTCGCGCGCTGTTGGCGCAACGATCTCGGTATCTGGCCGCGTCACTTTAGTTTGCCCAACTGCGGTCGTCGAGTTGCCGGAGCCGTTCTGCAACGCTGCTCGTGCTCGCGCTACCATCGCGTCGATTTTCTGCATTCTGGCCTCCTCTCGTACTCATTGCGCCGCCCGGTCGCTGGGCATCGCGCTGAAGCTTACGCGCCCACTCGGCCTTCACAAACTGAAGAAAGGTCGTGTTCCACGAAGCCCTCGCTTGCTGGCTGTCGCGCCAGTATAAAACAAACTCTGCGACGCGGGCATTGGCGAAGTCGGCATCGATCTCGGCGAGCTGCAGCGTTTCGTAAAAATCAGCGCTCGGGCTCCAGTTGGCGGGGATAGGCCGCGGCGTGTCGTCGAAGCCTTGCATCGCCGTGTAGCGCGCCCACTGCCTGCGAATATGCTCGATGAATCGCGTATTCCAAGGTCCCGAACCCACCCCACGCTCCCCCCAATATAGGACGAACTCGGGAATCGCATCCTCGATGAAGTGGGGATTTACCCCTGCGTTCTGCAATATCGACAGCGCCTGCGGACTTGGTCGCCAGGCGGCAGACATCTCACTGGCTTGTTCGAACGCGCCGCGACGCGTTTGCTCTTCACGCCATAGCTTCAGTACATGCTTGTAGAACGCATTCCCCCACGAAAACCTAGCCTGACCTCGGTCACGCCAATACTGCACAAACTCGGGGACTGAATCCCGAAGAAAATCTTCAGGAATATTGTGCTGCTGACACTGTTTAATCCACGTCGCTTCAGGCTGCCAGTTCGCAGGAATTAATGTCGCGTTGCCATTCGATTGCGCGTGCGGCGCCGGCGTATTCGCAGAATAGCCGTAAACGGGAAGACCCTGACGAGGCGTTGGCGTCTCGCTACCCAGGGCGCTGCTGCCGCCTTGAGGATTCTGTGCGTTCGCATAAGCGGTGGCCGGCGGCGATTCCGGGGTTTGCGCTACCTTCACGCCGTCGTCGATCTCGAAGCGCTGCGCATTTTGCGTCAAACCCTCGGAGATTTTAAGCAATCCGAGCTCACGAAGATTGGATTGTATCCGGCGAATGTCGATTGGCGCCCAGAATGGCAAAACTCGCTGCAGCTGATCAGGATCAAGCTCCACCCATCGCTGTTGTTCGGCACTTGGTTCTGCGAGGGCGTGTTGCATGGCAATGAGCTCTCCCAGCACGTGCAGCATCACGGTCTCTTCAAGCCCAATGGTGGCGGCGAGAGTAGGCGAGATGAGTAATGGCCTTTCTGGGATTAGTGTGGAATTCATATTGCTGCTTTTACCTTGCACAGTGAGGTAATCTATAGATCTGCTTAAGGATACGCCGTGAAGCGAAGCTCGTAAAAGACTTCTCGCGCTGCGCAGACATAAAGGTCGATTTACACAATGCATACACACGTTATCCAGCGCTTTATCGACTCTCACGCTCTGCCCCAGAGCTATGCTGGCGACGCCGAGCTCTGGTTTGTCCCACTCGCCGAAGAGCTAGTGGTCGCATCTAAACACAATGAATCAATTGGTTCTGCGCCATTTGTACTGGGGATAAGCGGCTGCCAAGGCAGCGGCAAATCCACCGCGAGCGAACTTCTTGAAACACTCCTGTTGGACCAGGGTCTTGTCGTCGCAAGGCTATCGCTCGACGATTTCTACTTAAGTAGGCAGCAGCGCGAAGAGCTTGCATCGATAGCACACCCACTTTTAGTCACCCGCGGCGTACCCGGCACGCATGACATCGGGCACGCCCTTAAGACCCTCGAGGCGCTGCGTGACACCCATCGCTCGAGTGGTGTCGCACTACCTCGCTTCGATAAACCGACCGATAACCCACTGCCTAGCAAGGAATGGCCCATGCTGCCTGCTCGCCATAACCGACCGGCTGCAGACATCTTGATCTTCGAAGGCTGGTGTCTTGGCGTCACGCCGCAGTCTGCTAGCGAGCTTGCTCCTGCATGCAACAGCTTAGAGCAAGAAGAGGACCAGGACGGACACTGGCGAGGGTTTGTGAATGAAAAACTCGCCGGAGACTATCAGAGTCTTTTTAGCAAGCTGGATCGCCTGCTCTTCCTCGAGGCTCCAAACTTTGAATGCGTGCTGAACTGGCGCATCCGACAAGAGGCCCGCCTACGCACCCATGGCTCGAGATCATCTCGTCCGGCGCCGGCGCTCATGAGCGAGGCGCAGGTCGAGCGATTCGTTCAGCATTTCGAGAGGCTTACGAGGCACTGCCTTTTGCAGCTTTCTTCGGTCGCCGATACCGTTTTCGAACTGGATACGAATCAAAGGATTGTCGGCAGGCGTTAGAATCGCGGCTATCAAGCTGCCTTAGTCACCGATAACGAAATCCGTTCACTGCGTTTGTTTCGAATGAACCGACCCTTTTAAGTTACCGCACTAATCGACGGCGTTTTTGGTCGCAGTTTATTTTGCAAGTCATTTACCCACACGCGAACCACTAGTAAAGACAGAGCTATGGCTGCGATCTGACGCCACAGCGCAGTTTCCTCACCGTGGCTCATCGCCGCCAGTTCGAGCTCCCAGCCGAATACACCATACAGCTGGTTAAGCACGAGTCCCGCAGTGATTGCTGTAGCAATCACACCAATCAGATAGGCGACTAGAGAGCGATTTCCGAGCTGCTCTCTGATCACGCCCATCGTGGCAATGTTCGTAGCGGGGCCTGTGAGCATAAAGACCAGCGCCGCGCCGGGCGAGAGTCCGGCAAACAGGAAGCTCGCTGCCACCGGTGTAGATGCCGTAGCGCAGATGTACATGGGCAGGCCGACGATCACCATGATGAGCATGGCTATCACACCATCGCCCCACTGCAAAAAGAACGACTGCGGGACATAGGCGGTGACGAGCGCGGCGGCCGTGAGGCCAATGAAAAGCCATTTCGCTGTATCGGCGATCATACGGCCGTAGCCGTATTGCACAGCCTGCACTAGGCGCTCGCCCAGGGTTGGCGGCTCGGGCTCAGCTTTGGGTTTGCTCATGCTGCAGCAGCTCTTGGGGGCCGGCGCGGGTTCTGCTACCACGTCATCGGTATCGAACTTATGCACTAACACGCCGGCGATGACTGCGCTGATGAGCGCAGAAATTGGTCGCGCGATGGCGAAAATAGGCCCTAGCATCGCGTAGGAAAACGCGATGGAGTCGACGCCAGTCTCAGGCGTAGCAACGAGGAACGACGCCGTAGCGCCCTTCGAAGCGCCGGCCTTACGCACGGCAAGCGCCGTGGGGATGACTCCGCAGCTGCAAAGCGGCAGCGGTGCGCCGATCAACGCGCCCTTAGTAATAGATAGCAGCCCGGGCTTCGCGAGCTGCTTCTGCACCCACTCACTCGGAATAACCTGCTTAATGACGCCCGCGATGAAATAGCCAAGCAGCAACCAAGGCGCGCTTTCGACTACGAGATTCCAGAATATGCTCAGTAAGTTACTCATGCAGTTGCCTCCTCAACGGGGACTTTGCCGGCATCAAGCGCTTCGATAATCGAACAGTGCACGGCACTGTCCATGCCGCCATCACAACTTTTAAGCAGCAGTTGAAGACTCTGTCGGATCTCTTCCAGCTGCGCAATCTTGGCATTGATTGACTCTAGTTTGTGCCGAGTGATCGAGGTGACTTCCTCGCAGGTGTGGTGATCGCGATCCAGACGAATAGACAGCAGCTGCGCGATCTCATCTAAGGAAAACCCCGCGTCACGCGCCGTCTTTACAAATTCGACCCGGCGGATATCCGCTTCACTGTAGCGCCGGTAACCCGAAGGGCTGCGCTCGCTCGACTCGATAAGCCCGTTCTTCTCATAAAAACGCAGCGTATGAGCCGACAGCCCGCAATGTGCCGCTAATTGGCTGATTTTCATCTCTTATCAAAGCCTCCCCAGTAAAAGCGCAGGGTCTGCGCTACTTGAGAGACAGTATAACCCTTAGAGTTAGCTCTAAGGTCAAGGCTTTGTGCGCATTTCTTACGCAAGCACTTTCGATAGCCACGCGCCTATATCCACGATCTCCTGTGGGCACACCGCATGTTCCATCGGGTAGGTCTTGTATTCCGGCGCGAAGCCCAGTGCCTCGAGGCGCGCTTTACCCTCGAGACCCATACCTTCGACAACAACCGGATCAAGGCTGCCGTGGCAAATGAGCGCAGGCAGGCCCGCCTGCACAGCCGCCACCTTCACCGTCTGCGCGGTGGGGAAATACGTCGACAGCAGCATCATGCCTGCAAGCCGCTTTGGATAGCTCAGCGCTGCCTCATAGGTGATCGCACCGCCCTGTGAGAAACCCGCTATAACAATGCGATCAGGCGCTACGCCACGTTCGATCTCCCGCTCGATGAGAGCGTGAACCCACCCCGCTGATTGCTCGATCTGCTCGGTATCTACGTGACGACCCCCGTCGAGCGATTTGATGTCATACCAGGCAGGCATGACATAGCCATTGTTGATCGTGACGGGGATAGACGGCGCATGGGGAAAAATAAACCGCACACCAACACCTACCGGCAGATTAAGCTGCGGGACAATAGGGGCAAAGTCGTTGCCGTCGGCGCCGAGCCCGTGTAGCCAAATTACGGATGCGGTGACATTCAGGCCCTTGGGCCACTCAAGTTCGACGGCAGGAAGGTGTGACATGGTAGGTTCTCACTTATTTAATTTCGAGCCCTGCACAAACGGCTCGAATACATGAACCTTGAGGGCTTGTTGGTGAGAAAGAATACATCAAAAGAACGGGAGAAGCATAAGGGGACGAGTAGCTGGAAAGTGAGCAGAGATTCTAACAGGAGGCGGCGTATTCTTGAGTTTAGCCTCCCTCCGAAGATTTAAGGATTTAGCCTCCGCCGCCGCTAGTTAAATGCTAATTTGAGATTGCATCCAAGCATACTCAATACTGCCGATAATCAGAACTACCGGGACTAACGGCGCCATTGCAATGCCGCCTAAGACGGCGGCCGCCACACCAAATACAATAGAGATTCCAATCGCCACATTTCGAAGCATGATCTAAAGCGACGAACTCTGATTGCACATGACAACCAAAATTCTTCGCAGACTCATGCTAACCGATGCCTCGTGCTCACGCTTTCATAAAAAGCTAATTTAACGCGAGGCATTTGTTTCAGCGTTCTTAAGCATAATACTAAGCTCGTTGTATTTTTCCTCGCCATGGTCTAATCGGGAAAGTCGTGCCCGCATAGCCGGAGTTAATCCATGGGTGTCACGAGCAAGGGGATCGGCGCCTGATTCAATCAATTGGTTTACGATTTCAACGTTTCCGGCGCGCACCGCGCGATGCAACATTGAATTTCCATAAACATCTTTCGAATTAATATCTGCGCCGTACGCGAGCATAACC
>JALRKV010000067.1 GCA_023254735.1 Pseudomonadales bacterium
TTTTATTTTTAAAGTTTTGAATATCTATTTGTGCTGAGGCAGCCTCGCCTGCAACGGCGCAAAAATCACACGGGGAAAACGGCGCAGCCGCTAGTGCAAACTCTGAAGGTGCAAAGCGGCGCGAGCCGCTCGATGTCACACCAAAAACACTAAATTACAGCCTCGTCGACACCGAGGAAAAACTGCAGGCGCTTCTGAGCAAAATAGAAATCGCGCCGAGATTTTCTCTCAGCCTAGAGACACAGGGCGAACATTTTCTCGACACCGAAATACTCGGCGTCGCAATTAGCACAGCGCTTGGCGAGAGCTATTATTTACCTTTCGGTCATAAAAATACCGAACAGCCAGAGCTAGGAGTAGAGCCTTGGCCACAGCTCGACAGAGATCATGCGCTGACGCTGCTTAAACCCTATCTCGAAGATCGCCTACGAATTAAAGCGGGTCACGATCTGAAGGCGACTGCGCATGTGCTTGCTAACGTCGGCATAAATCTGCAGCCGATCAAAGCCGATGTGCATCTTGCATCCTACGTGCTCAATTCGGTGACCAGTCGGCACGCGCTCGAAGACATCGCGCGGCATTATCTCACGCTACCGACGCCTCCGATCTCCCTCGAAAGTTTAACGGGAAAGGGACGCAGCAAGCTGACGAAAGCGACGCTCGCACCCGAGGCAATTCTCAACTACGCAGCCGAGCGCGCCGATCTCATTCTGCGTGCGTCGCTGTTTCTTGAACACGAGCTTGCCGCCGACGCGCGTCTTGAGGGGATCTACCGATTATTCGAACTCCCCCTCGTTAATGTGCTGCGAGCGATGGAGCAGAACGGCATCGCCCTAGACAAAATCGCGCTCGCGCGCCAGAGCGACGAGCTCGGCACACAGCTCAACAAGCTCGAGCTAAAAGCGCACGAGCTCGCGGGCGAGGCGTTTAATCTCGGTTCGCCGAAGCAGCTGCAGGCGATTCTCTACGAAAAGCTTGGGCTGCCCATGCTCAAGAAGACAAAAACAGGCCAGCCGTCGACAGCCGAACCCGTTCTCGCCGAGCTCGCAGAAGACTATGAGCTGCCACGGGTGATCCTCGAGCAGCGCTCGCTTGCCAAACTCAAGTCGACTTATACCGACAAACTGCCCCTGCAGGTAAACGCGCGCAGCGGGCGTATTCACTCGACCTTTCAGCAGGCAGTTGCGGCAACGGGCCGGCTGTCGTCTACCGATCCCAATCTGCAGAACATTCCGATTCGCACGAACGAGGGTCGCCGTGTCCGCCAGGCGTTTGTGAGCGGGGATCAGACGCTGTTGCTCGCGGCCGACTACTCGCAGGTCGAACTCAGAATCATGGCGCATCTGTCGCAGGATCCCGGTTTGCTGAAGGCGTTTTCTTCCGCGCAGGACGTTCACCGCGCCACCGCCGCCGATGTGTTTGGCGTGGCACTCGAGCAAGTCACGGCCGATCAACGGCGTAGCGCTAAAGCGATTAATTTTGGTTTGATTTACGGGATGTCGGCTTTCGGTCTGGCGAATCAGATCGGCGTGAGCCGGGGCGAAGCGGGTGAATACATCGAACGCTATTTCGAAAAATACCCGGGCGTGCGCGCGTATATGGACGAAACCCAAGCGCTCGCCGACGAAAAAGGCTATGTCGAGACGCTCTTCGGGCGCAGACTCTACCTACCCGATATTCATGCGGGGAATGGCATGCTGCGCAAGGCGGCGCAGCGCACCGCGATTAATGCGCCGATGCAAGGGACGGCCGCCGACATCATCAAGCGCGCGATGATCGACATTCAGAATTGGTTAAACGAAGGGTCTATCGATGCGCGGATGCTGCTGCAGGTGCACGATGAATTAGTCTTTGAGGTCAGCGAGCGCGACCTGTCACTCCTTGCCGATGGCGTGCGTTTTCGCATGGTGTCTGCGGTGGCGCTAGATGTGCCGCTCGTGGTGGATATTGGTACCGGCAAGAATTGGGACGAGGCGCACTAGGCGGGCTCTTCGTCGCCGAGCCACTCGTCGAGCTTGGCTCGAACTTCGGTTACACCGTCGTTTTTGAGCGAAGAAAAGAGCTGCACGGTCACGTTATCAAAGCCCTTTAGCTCTTTCTGCACCGCGAGCAGCGTGTTCTGCGCCGCGCCGCGCTTGAGTTTGTCGGATTTAGTCAGCAGCAGATGTAGCGGCAGGCCGCTCTGCACCGCCCAATCGATCATCATGCGGTCGAAGTCTTTGAGCGGATGCCGGATATCGCTTAGGAGTATCAGACCGCACAGGACCTGGCGCCTTCGGAGGTATTTTTCGAGCTCTTCCTGCCACTTATTTTTGACGCTCAAGGGCACCTTGGCGAAGCCGTAGCCGGGCAGGTCGACTAAAAAACGTCCTTCGGCGAGGCCGAAAAAGTTGATCAGCTGCGTGCGTCCTGGCGTTTTAGAGATACGGGCGAGGCGCGTCTGGTTGGTGATCGCGTTAATCGCGCTCGATTTGCCGGCGTTGGAGCGTCCGGCGAAGGCAACCTCGGCAACGCTTTCGGGCGGACAGGCCGCGAGATTGGCGGCGCTAGTAACAAAGGTGGCTTGATTATAGTGCATGGCGCGCATGATAACGGGTTAGCCCGCCTCGGCGACAGCACTATTAGAGTCAATCGACGAAATGCGCTACAATCTCCCGCCGCGAACGCTCGGAGCATACCGTAATGAGTCCGACTGGCCTGAAATTAACACTCACGAATCAGAACTAACGAGTTAGGAATTACGATGAACAAATTTGCGATAGCCTTAGTGTCTCTCCTTATCAGCGCCTTGGCGCCAGCCCTTGTCCTTGCTCAAGGCGACGCTGCCGCAGGTCAGGCTAAATCAGCACTCTGCGGCTCATGCCACGGCGTGGACGGCAACAGCGCCCTTGCGATGAACCCTAAGCTAGCGGGCCAAGGCGCCGGCTATCTGTACAAGCAACTCGTCGAATTCAAGTCTGGTGCGCGTCAGAACGCGACCATGGCGGCAATGGTCATGAACCTCTCTGATCAGGATATGCTCGATCTCTCGGCCTACTATGCGTCACAGCAGGTGACGATCGGCGGCGCAGATCCGGCGCTAATCGAGCTCGGCGAGGCCATCTACCGCGGCGGTAATAAAGAACTCGGCGTTGCCGCCTGTACATCGTGCCACTCAACAGACGGCACCGGCAATGCACCGGCTAAATTCCCAGCGGTTGGCGGCCAGCACGCCGAATACACGCTCGCACAGCTCAAAGCCTTCCGCTCGGGTATGCGTAACAACGACGCAGGGTCGATGATGCGCAGCACGGTCGAGCGTCTGACCGACAAAGAGCTCGAAGCACTCGCAAGCTATCTCGAAGGCCTAAACTAGTCATCGAACGGCTGCGGCTTTAACTAAATCAAGCGACATTCTCGGAGTTGACCTATGAACATACGCTCTCTCTTTCCGAAGACACTGATTACCGCGGTGTTAACGCTTCTCGTTACTTTGCCCCTCGCTTCTACGAGCGTCGGTCAAATCGAAAAGTATGTCGCGGGCACGCACTACACCGAGCTCCGCGCGCCGGTGAACACGCCCGACGACAGCAAAATCGAAGTTCTCGAGGCCTTCTGGTACGGCTGTTCACACTGTTTCCGCTTCGAGCCTCTGGTCGCCGACTGGGAGTCTAAGGCCGCGGACGACGTTGATTTCCGCCGCTTCCCTGCGATGTGGAACGCGCTGATGAAAGTCCACGCGCAGATTTACTTCACCGCCGAGGCGATGGATGCGATTCACATTGTGCACGAGCCCGTATTCAATGCGATTAACGTCGAAGGCAACCGTCTGCAGAACGAGAAGCTCATAGGCGACCTGTTCGAGGAAAACGGCATCGCGCGAGCAGATTTCGAGGCAGCGTTTAATTCGTTCTCGGTGCGCACCAAGGTCAATCAGGCCGAGAAGCGCATGCAAGACTACGAAATTCGCAGCACCCCCAACATGATTGTGAACGGCAAATACCTCGTCACGACGGGTGAAGCCGTGCGTACGCAGGCAGAGATGCTGGAAGTCGTCGACTTCCTCGTCGAAAAAGAGCGTCGTGCAATGGGCCAGGCGGGCGAATAGCTATCGGCTAAGGCGCAAGCCCGATTGCTGGTCTATACTCTAAAGCAAGCCATGTCGTTTACGCGGCATGGCTTTTTTTATGGCGGAAGGCTTTTCATAGCTGCTTATAGCAGCCGGCGTATTTTATGGCACTAGGCGCAAACTATTTTGCCCGTTGCGCAGTCTTATCTTGCCGTTCGCTGCAGAATAAGCCTTAAAAAGGAAAAAACAGGCCTCGCCTCAGTCATGACGCGCCAAATTAACATAAACGCTACGCCCTTGAGCCTCGCAGCCCGCGTGAGCGGGTCTGTTGCGCGTGTCGCAAGGCTGATGCCCATGCTCGCCGGTCGGTTTGGGCAGGCTGCGGCTAATCGCGTCGATTTGGGTGAAATCGCAGGCGTCGCGCTGTGGTCCAACCGTCTCCTCGTTCTGGGCGAGCGCGCGCAAACGGTGCTACCCCGCAGCGATGATGACCCCCGCGGTGACTCGGCGGCAGCCCTCGCCGAGGCTGCGCGAGCGCTAGGGGTGACCCGCACCGCATTGTTCCTTCCCGCCGAAGAATTCATTGCCACCGTAATCCCCCTGCCGGGGCTCAATGGTGCTGGGGCGCTACAGGCACTGAGACTGCAGGCCTCTTCGTTAATCCCGAGTCTCGACGAACCACTCGCGCTCGTTCAGACACCTAATCGGCTTTTAGGAACCGACGACTACTTTTGCCTGTGGATGGCCCAAGCACGGCTTACTGAATTGTCCGAGGCGTTCGAAGCCGAAGGCATCGAACTCGCCGCGATTCTGCCACGCGCCCTGCTCGCACCGGCCGCCGGCTCCGACGAAACATGCAGGCTGCTCGATCAAGACCCGCACCAAGTAACGCAGGTGGTCATGCGCGAAGGCGCGCCGGTCAAATGGGACACGCTGCAGTTAAGCGATCTCGACGAGCCCGAACTGCTCGAACAATGGCAGGCCGAGCTCAAATCCACCGAGCTTGCGCATCAGGGGCCGTTGATTAGCACTACCGATTCCGCGTGGCTTTCCTCGCCAGAGGCAGGGGCTGCGCTACACGCGGCGCTCGCGTCGGGAATCTCCTTCGTCCCGCCGGGCGAAGTGAAGCGGCGCCAGGCGCTTAAGAACAAAACGACTGCCATCGCTATTGCAGCGGGCTTTGCGCTGCTTGCAGTGCTCACGCTAATTCCTTTTGCGCTGCAGTCGATTCAGTTCCGACTCGCCGCGAGCGAGCTTGCGGACCTTCGCGCGCTCAATAGCACCGCGCGACAAGATCAAGCTTTTGTTGCAGATTTCGACAGCCGTTGGGGCGCGATTAACGATTACCCGCGGCAGGAGATAATCACTGCGCTGTTTACCCTTCAAAGGGTGATTAGCCCTGACACTCTCACTGGCCTCGAGATCGAGGAAGGCGTTGTGAACATCGAAGGCACGAGCAATAACCCTCAGGCAATTCTCCAACGGCTCGAGCAGGATCCACTGTTCACCGAAGTCGCGTTCTCCCGTGCCACCAGCAACTCACGCTATAGCATCAGCCTAAGGCTCAGCAACGTCAGTTTCGAAGGCTATCGCGCGCGTTACGCGGAGGGCTATCGTCGATGAGCGGTGTAAATTTACAGTCACTGTCGACGCGCGAACGCCTCATTTTGCTACTTGCAGCAGTGGTTGCCGTCGTTTTCGTATTCACGCGCGGCGTCCCGATTGCTACCCGTGTCTATGCCGAGCGAGCGGCGAGTGTTGAGTCGGTTCAGTTGGATATCGAGCGCGAGCTTAGGCTGCAGAGAAGCGCCGAACTTTGGTCGAGCAGACGCACTGAGACAGAGCGCGCGCTCGCCAACGCCGAGGCAGGGCTGTTTAGCGGTTCGACAAACGCTATCGTCGAGGCGAGCATTCAGCAAATTTTATCGCAGCATGCAGCGAGCGCGGGCATCGAAGTTAACTCGACGCGCCTCGCAGAGACACTCGAACAAGGCGAATGGACACTCGTCAGCCAAGAGATGTCATTCCGCACGAGCGACGCCGCCGCCACCGTAGACTTTCTCTCACTTATCGAGCAATCGATTCCGCGTTTGGAAGTCACCGAGTTTTCGCTCGATCGGTCAAGAAATCAGTTTAGCGGCGCAATCACTGTGGTTGGCTTTGCACGCAGCGCGCGTGCTGATCTACAGCTGTCCGCGAGGTCGAATTGATGACAGAGGCAATACAAATCAAGGCGTCGACCGAAGCAGATGCAAGAGAGACGCTGGCCGACGCGAGCCCTGTGGCGCTTACGGCGTTTAGCCAACTCCTCGAGCCAATGGGAATAGCGCCGGCGCTAGATTACGCCACAAGCAACTGCCTTGTGTATGCAAATGCGCCGAGTCTTGAGAGTCGAGCGCAGATCCGGTTTGCGTTAAACGCGCCGCTCGTGTTTCGGCGCGGCACCGAAGACGAAGTGCGGCGTCTTTTACGGCACTGGCGCGCCGCGCTTTCGCCGACTCTCGATAGCAATGACGAAGCGCTTTTCGTTTCGGGCTTTGACGACGACGAATCGTTAAAAGACCTTGCCTCCGAGGCGCCGATTATTCGTCTGGTTAACCATCTTTTTGCGCGCGCGCTCGATCTCGATGCGAGCGATATCCATTTCGAACCGAGCGAGACGACACTCGATGTACGCTGCCGTGTTGACGGCATTATGACGCGCATCGAACGACTCCCACTAAAGGTGCACACGGCGGTGGCATCGCGATTAAAGCTAATGGCGCGACTCGATATCGGCGAAAAGCGACTCCCGCAGGACGGCCGCATCGATTACAAGATTGGCGCGAAACAGCTCGACATGCGCGTCTCTACTCTGCCCGGTGTGCATGGCGAATCGATTGTGTTGCGCATACTCGATCGCAGCGACACGGCGGTCGAGCTCGTCGAGCTAGGCATGCCGCAAGACCTACTCGCCAGCTACGAACACGTCGTGACACAGCCCCACGGCATGGTGCTCATAACCGGCCCCACGGGCAGCGGTAAAACCACGACGCTGTATGCGACGCTCGAGAAAATCAGCAACGAGACGCAAAAAATCATCACGGTCGAAGACCCTGTCGAATATCAGCTCGACGGCATTACGCAGATTCAGGCAAACGCCAGCATCGGGCTCGGATTTGCCGAAGGGCTTAGATCGATTGTGCGTCAGGACCCCGATATTTTGATGATCGGTGAGATTCGTGATCACGAGACAGCCGAAATCGCGATCGAGTCGGCGCTGACCGGCCACCTCGTGTTTTCAACCCTGCACACCAACGACGCCGCCGGTGCGGTAACCCGCCTGCAGGATATGGGCGTCGAAGGCTATCTGATTAGCTCGAGCCTGCTCGCCATTCAGGCACAGCGTCTCGTGCGGCGCGTATGCACCGAATGCGCCGAGACGCAGCCGCTAAGTCAAGACGAGGCGACGGTGCTGGCGATCGCTGTTGCCGACTGTCCAGAGATACGGCGAGGCAAAGGCTGCGAACGCTGCGGGCAAACGGGCTACCGTGGGCGCGTCGGGCTCTATGAGCTTCTGCTGATGAACGACGAGATTCGCCACCAGATCGCGAGCGGCGCCGATGCCAATAGCATTCGCGAGACGGCGATTAAGGGCGGCATGCGCACACTGCGAAAGGATGCACTCGATAAACTGCGTGCAGGGCTCACTACGCCCGAAGAGGTCGTGCGAGTGACGCGCGCGGTTTAACTCGCTAGAAAATAGAAAACAAAACATAAAACGTAAAAAGGAAAGCGCGGCGGTGACTGCCAAAACGACTAACAGTGTTTCTCACCACGGTAAATTCAAATACCGTGCGATCGATGCTGTGGGCAAGTCGCAAACTGGGTTTATCGAGGCTGACTCAGAGCGTGAGGCGATGCGCCTATTACGCGGGCGTCAGCTAACCCCGACGCAGCTCGTGCCTGCGCAGTCGGCGTCGGTCAGCGGTGGCGGCAAGATAAAGCCGAGTGATGTTTTGGCCTTTACCAACGGCCTTTGCACCTTAGTCGAGTCGCGAGTGCCTATCGATCGTGCGCTAAGGCTGCTCGAAGGCATCACCGAGTCTGCCGCCATGCGTGAGCTGACGCTCGAGCTTCTGCGCGAAATCAAAGAGGGTCGCTCGCTCGCCGCCGCGATGGAGGGGCATCCTCGCGTCTTCTCAAAAATGTATATCAACATCGTGCGCGCGGGCGAAGAGGGCGGAATCCTGCACGAGCTGTTGCCCGAACTCGCCGAGTTTCTCGAGACCAATGCCGCGACACGGCAGACCATCGTGTCGGCAATGATTTACCCTGCGGTGCTGCTCGTGACGGGAATCGTCTCGGTGCTGTTATTGCTGGTGTTCGTCGTACCGCAGTTTGCGATGATGTTCGAAGATGCGGGCACGCAGATACCGCCGTCCGCGCAGTTTTTGCTCGACCTAAGCGGATGGCTGCAGCGGTTCGGCTTTTTAATTCCGCTGAGCGTGATCGCCGCGTATTTTGGCTGGCGTCGCCTCGACGCGCAGCAGTCTACGCGGCTGCGCCGCGATCGTTTTCTTCTGTCGCTGCCGCTGCTGGGAAAACTCATTCTCACGCGGGAGAGCGCGGTTTTTGCCCGCACGCTGGGTTCGTTACTCGGCGCCGGTATCCCGCTGATTCGCGCGCTGCGCGTCTCGCGCGAAGTGGTTGCGAATACGCAGCTCTCGGCGCAGCTGGCGCAGGTAGAAGAAGATGTGCGCGGCGGTACGGGCCTTGGCGCCGCGCTCGAAAAAACCCAACAGTTTCCTACGCTATTGCATCAACTCGTTGCCGTCGGTGAAGAGTCCGGCCGCACGGCGACCATTTTGGTGAAGTCGGCCGCCACATTCGACACGCTGGTGCGCAATCAAATGGCGAGCCTTGTTGCTGCGCTTCAGCCTGCCCTTATTCTGGTGCTGGCAATCGCGGTTGGCGGAATAACAATTACCATGCTTTCGGCCGTGTTCAGTATGAACGCCGTAGAGTTTTAAGGAGAGTAAAGTGAAATTAGCGAGAACGCCGGCCGCGCTGGCCGCAGTCGTGTTACTCAGTGCCTGTTCGGCTCTCGATCAAGGCGACAGGCCGCTTGGGCCTTTTAGTGGCCGCGACGCAAGCACCGGCAACCAAGCTCGGCGCAGTGCCGCCGACGTTGCGGCAGAGGAAATCGCCGAGATAGCGAGCCCCGGTAGCGAACAGCAGCAGCGCCTAATCGGCGAAATTAATCGCGTCGGCGACCAACCGTCGTTTAGCGGTTACCGCGAGCAGGTGCCGAGCGGTACGGGCAACACTCTGAGCGAGGAGGAAAGCGTCGAGCTGAACTATGAGCAGGCCGAACTGCGCCTCGTGCTCGAACAGCTCGCCGAGTCGCTCAATATGTCCGTGGTGATGGATCCGAGCATCGACATGAAAGTCAGCGTGCGCACCTCGGCCGAAGCGCCCCTCGCGCTTGCCGACGTGTGGCCGGTGATGCGCCTGCTCGCTCGCGACGCCGGTATCGTCATCGACCGCGTGGGTAATGTGTTTAATATTCGCCGTGGCACGTCGTCTATACCGGTCGAGATTGCGACACCCGATACGCTCGGCGACGGCACTGCGCCGACGATCATGCAGGTCACGCCTCTCACACATATTTCCGCCGAGGCCGCGATCGAAGTTATCCGCCCGCTGATCGAGGGCGAAGGCAGCGTGTCGCGGCTTCTGCCGGGAAATACGCTCGCGCTCACATCGGGCGAGTCACAGCTAAGGCGCATTAACGAATTGCTCTCTGTCATCGACACCGACCCGTTTGCTAATCAGGGCATCGCCCTTTATCCGCTGAGCAATGCGAGTGCAACAGAGGTTGCGACCGAACTCGACGAGATTCTTAGCTTGATCGAAGGCGCAACGCCGTCTTATCAGGTAAAAGGAATCGAGCGCATCAACGCGATTTTGGTCACGGCGCCTGCGCGGCGCGGCTTCGATGAGATAGAGCGCTGGATCGAGATTCTCGACGCCGCCAGTCAAGAGCAAGTAGAACAGCTATTCCATTATAGAGTCAAAAATCTAAGCGCAAAAGAACTCGGCGACACGCTGTCGAGCGTGTTCGAAAGCAACGATAATCGCAATGACGACGATGCGAGCCCCCGGGTGCGCACTGCGCGTGACGAGCAGCCCGTTGTGTTCGAACCGCCAAGCGGCAACCCAGAGGCCCAGCAAGACCTCGCGCAGTCAACGGCGACGAGTAGCGGCGATAACACGCGAAGTAATGGCCCCAGCAATGCGATTGCCGCGAACCTCGCGGTCAAAATAGTCGCGGATGAGGCGACCAACAGTCTGCTTATCAGAAGCACGGCGCGAGATTATCGACAGCTACTCACGACGATCAATCAGCTCGACGCTGTGCCGCTGCAGGTGATGATAAATGCGGTTATTGCCCAGATCACTCTCACAGAAGGCAACGAGTTTGGCGTCGACTGGAGTCGCATCGCCGCCGACAGCACGCTCAGCCCGATCTCTACCGAGACGATCACCGACTACACACCGAGTAATCGCGGCGGCTTAATGTTCAGCAAGTCGTTTATCGACGGTGCGGCGCAGGTCGATGCGACCCTCGAGGCCATCTCGGTGAATAACGACGTTCAGCTGCTGGCGCGTCCGTCGCTCACCGTCATTAACAATCAGAAAGGTGAGATACAGATCGGCTCTCAGGTGCCTGTCGAACAGGGTCAGGCAATCGGCGGTGCAGGGGTTTCCACCACCAACATCCAGTACCGCGACACCGGCATCGTGCTATCGATCACGCCGCAGATCAATGACGATGGCATCGTGAACCTGATTATCCGTCAGGAGCTTTCGTCTGTTGATAACAGCTCCGAAGGCGTGAACAATAATCCGGTGTTTAATAATCAAGAGATCAATACGACGGTTGTGGTTCGTGACGGCGAAAACGTCGTGCTCGGCGGCTTAATTCAGGCCGACACAGAGAACCTCAATTCCGGCGTGCCCGGCCTGAATCGCGTGCCGCTGCTCGGAAGACTCTTTTCTTATCAGCAAAGCTCGGTTCAGCGGCGCGAATTATTCATTGTGCTGCGACCCGAAATCGTTAACCTCAACTCCGAAACGAGTGTGCAGTACCGCGCCATTCTCGAGCGGTTTGAGCTTGCCACACAGTTAATCGAAGAAGCCGGAATCTAATGTTCGACATGCCTCTGAGGCAAAACGCACAAAGCGCGTAGGCCAAGCAGAACAAAAAGCGCGTGACGCGGACAGCGCGACTAGAGTGGCTTAAGCGAACAAAGCGAATTAAGAGAACTAAAAGAACTAAAAGAACAAAGAGACCAGAAGAGGACTTACGTATGATCAACACCCTAAACTATTCCCAAGCAGGCGGTCGCTCTTTTAGCCATACTCGCGTAATGAGAAGTCAGAAGGGGTTCACGCTGATCGAGATACTCGTGGTGATGGCGATTAT
>JALRKV010000003.1 GCA_023254735.1 Pseudomonadales bacterium
CGCGACGAGAAAGAACTGCGAGTCGCAGACGTAGAAGGCGTGAACGTTATGCGGAATCACGCCTTGGCATGGCGAAGCACTTCGCCACAACGTCATTTTTACAAAGAGCTAGCCACCGAGATCCAGAAGATCGTCAGAGCAAATCTGAGCTCGGTGGTTACTCCGATTGTGTAGAGAGGTCAACTAGCACCCTCTACAGGACAGAGAGCTGCGCAAAGAAGATGGTTAGTGCGCTGTGTTGCTGGACATTATTACATCGGAGCTACTGAAGACCTGTTCGACGTCTATGCTGTCGAAGCGATAGTGCTGATTGCAGAACTCGCAGGTAACCGACACATCGCCCTCTTTCTCAAGCACCTCTAAGACTTCGGGCTTACCGAGAGTTAGAAGCATCGCACCCGTGCGTTCGCGTGAACAACTACAGAAAAATTCAATCGGGCTCGGTTCGAACAAGCGAACCTCTTCTTGATGGAAAAGTCGAAGCAGTAAACTTTCTAGCTCCGCCAACTTCAACTCCTGCGGTGAAAGCGTATCGGCAAGCATGCAGAGCCGATCCCATGCGTCTTCATCCGCAGGTTTGCCTGGCAGTTTCTGCAAAAGCATACCGCTAATAGTCTCTTGATCGCAGCCAAGCCAGAAACGAGTAGCCAGCTGGTCGGAGGTGGCAAAATAATGTTCCAGCGCCTCTGCAAAATTAGAGCCTCGCAGAGGTGCAATGCCCTGATGCGGCTCAGCACCCTCTGTTTTGATCGTAATAACGAAATAGTCGCTACCGAAAATCTCAGCAAGATTCATCTCGTCTGTGATCTCACCTGCCTGCCTTGCGATACCACGGATTTGATTCTCAGAATTCGCCTCAACCACAAGTAACCCAAGCGGTCCGCTGCCTCGAACCTGAAGAATTACACTGCCTTTTATCTTGAGGGTGTCGACAAGCAGCACCATTGCCGCAAGTGCTTCGCCCAACAACAACAATCCGCGGCCCTCGAGACCAGACTGCTCAACGATTCGGGTCCAAGATGCGTCTAATGACACATATTGGCCACGAATAGGGTGTTTATCAAAGAGAAATCTTTGGCTTTGATCGGGGCTTTTCATGCTACTGCTTCCGCGCGGGTGGGTACTTATCGACTGTACTTGCCGACTTGTTTTTAAAGTCCCTAAGTATACCTCGCTCAAGACAATCGCGCGCCGGCAAACCGTTAATCCATTTAAGTGAAAAGTATCATCCCAAACACAACAAGGGATCCCGCGAAAAGTAGGATTATCCATTTCCAGCCCCAGGTCTGTTACAAAAAATCATGAATCCCCCATCAAATCGGCTAACCTGCCTGTGGTACCCTTTCGTCTTCGCCGAATTGAGTAATAAGAATGCAAGCCACTGGAAATAAACAAGTTTTAAATAAATTACTGCCCCTTGCGATTGCAGCGGCGGTGTTCTCCGCCGTAGCGACGCCCCGAATAGTGCTGGGGCAGGAACCTGCGGTTAGCGAAGAAGAATCGTCAACGGTCGTCTATCAGGCGGATTTCTTCGATCAGTATCAGCCGTTTTCGGTAAACGACATGCTAGCGCGCATCCCAGGCATAAACCTCGCGCGCGGTGGAGGCGACAACCGGCGTGGATTGGGCGCAGGCGGCAACCAAGTGCTAATCAACGGTCGCAGGGTGGCCGGCAAGGGCAACGAAGGTAACGCTCAACTGTCTCGAATCCCTGCGAGCGAGGTCGACTATATCGAGATTATCCGTGGCACTTCTGGCGATCTCGATGTGCGTGGCGGTAACCAAATTATTAACGTTGTTTTACAGCAGGCACAAAGCAGCCAGTCCTATGCCTATGAGATAAACACCGATCATTATCACGATGGTAAATATCAACCAGGCGCCAAGATTTCTGTCACCGGTCAGAACCGTAAGCTAAACTATTTTCTCAGCGCCGAACTCGAGCCACGATGGGAATTCAGAGACGGCTTTGAACGTGCATTCGACGTCAATGGTGTGCTCTCCAATACAGTCGATAGGGATGAAGGTAGAGATTCCTGGCCCGTTACACTGCAGGCGAATCTAGGTTACGAATTTAGTCAGCAAGATACGGCGAATATTAATCTGCAGTGGAACGACAACGACTACGATTCCTATGCTGATCGTGTTCTAACAGACTTTTCGACAACTCCAGCAACCAGCACCGTAGAGCGCGATACGAGTCCCATAGAACAAAGCTCTTGGGAGATCGGCGGTGATTACATGCATGTTTTCAGCAATGGCAATCGTTGGAAAACGTTGTTCATAGTGAATGATGCAGACAACAACAGCGTGCGCAGTCGGTATCAAGTCGACGGCACTACCCTCGAGAGAGACCTTTTCCTTTCGAACGTCGAACGCACGCGAGAAAGGATTATTCGATCTTCTTATATCGCTAATTTTTCTCAAGCCCACTCTGTTGAGTCAGGTTTAGAGCGAGCACAAACTACGTTGGATACCTCCCTCCAACTAGGGCTGCTTGGAAACACATCTGCGGGCGAGCGTTTTGGCGGGCTCGCAGCGATCACAGATTCTACTGGCACGGTCGAAGAGCTGCGCACCGAATATTTTGCCATACACAATTGGCAACTAAATGACCGTATGAGCCTCGAAAGCACAATGCTGTTTGAGGACAGCACGATTTCGCAGAGCGGGACGTCTAACCGATCACGAAGCTTTACTTTCTTCCGACCGCGTTTCGATTACCGATTCGATTTAACTACGTCGGTGCAGTTTCGAGCGACCGTAGAGAAAGACGTGCAGCAGTTAAGTTTCAGAGATTTCACCGCTGGTGTCGATTCAGGTGACGACGAACAGAACGCGTTCGAAGGCAACGCTGATTTACGACAGCAACAGCTCTGGCGCTACGAAGCAAACTTCGAATACCGCTTGCCGCAAGATGCTGGTGTACTTAACACCAATTTCTTTTTCGAAGATTTAGAGGACGTAATCGACAACGTAGACGTATCGACTGCTACCCAAATCCTCTCAGCGCGAGGAAATGTTGGCGACGGCGAGCGCTACGGCATGAGGCTGGATGGAAGTCTTCGACTGAGCTTTATTAATCAGCCACAGGTTTTAGTCACCGCGGGATTGAATCTCGAAGAGTCCACATTGGTTGATCCTTTTTTGAATATAGATAGAGAGCGCTCAATGCGCGGCGGCGGCAGCAGTTACAGCTTTGGATTCCGTCATGATATCCCGTCGTTCAGAAATATGAATTACGGCCTTAATTATCGTCGTGAGTTCTACAACGAATTCAAGGTCTACGACATTGATAAAACCGAGCAGTATCCTAAGATCGGCTCCTATTTTGGCTGGGCCG
>JALRKV010000006.1 GCA_023254735.1 Pseudomonadales bacterium
ACACCCCTATTCGAACGCACGATGATTGATATCGCGCTCAAACATACGGCAGGCCGCAAACGCGATGCTGCAGATCTTCTCGGGTGGGGGCGAAACACGTTGACGCGAAAGCTTAAGGAATTCGAACAACCGAGCGGAAGCTAGAATGGTCTTCACTCAGTCGTAGTTTGTGCTTCGTCTGTGACATCCAATAAGCGCGGCAAGGTTATTGCCGTGAGAATGCCGAGTAGCATAATTACAATGATCAATTCTATAAACGTAAAGCCGTTTTGGTTTGATAATGTTTTTGACTTTTTTACTTTATCACAAGCATTCTTACTCTAAGTGTATCTGGTCTGTATTAGATTTTTCCTTGTCGAATGTTATTCGATGTTTTCTTCATTATTAATATATTTGCGAAGAGCTAGTATAACTTTGGAGCATCAATAAAAAATCGTGATCAACATAGCACTATTTGAGCCAGAAATACCGCCCAATACGGGTAATATTATTCGCTTAGCGGCTAACACCGGTTGCGAACTTCACCTGATCGAGCCACTTGGATTTACACTGGACGACAGAAAGCTCCGACGCGCAGGCCTCGATTATCATGAATTCGCAGGGATCCATATTCATAAGAACTGGCAAGCGTTCGTCTCTGCGACAGGAGGTGCGACTCTATATGGCCTCAGCACCAAAGGATCACGCCACTATCACGAGGTCAATTTTGCCTCTGGGGACTTCTTAATTTTCGGCCCTGAGACGCGCGGATTGCCCGACGCTATTCGCGCGGAGTTGGGTGTAAATCGGCTATTAAGAATACCGATGCGCGCAGATAGCCGCAGTTTGAACCTATCCAATGCGGCGGCGCTGGTGACCTATGAGGCATGGCGACAGCTAGATTTCGACGGCGCCTCTAACTAGCTTACCAAGGTTAAGACGCTTTGCTCCCGTCTTAGCGCCTCTCGAGCGTTCTCCCTCGAACACTGTGCATTGCCTGGGTGACCAGAACGAAAAAGGGCGGAACACCTCAGTATTCCGCCCTTCTATAAATAACAGCGTTGTTTGCACCCCTTGCTTTCACCGACGCACGAGACCGGAGCGTGGTCACCGCAGGACGCGGCAACCGAGGAACGCCTTGAGCCTAGTTCGCAGGCTCTGTCGACGCCGCTTGTTCTGCTTGAGCCTGCTTCTGCTGTGCATAAAGCGCATCAAAGTTGATCGGCGACAGCATAAGCGCTGGGAAGCTGCCCTTGACCACAAGATTGTCTACCGCTTCGCGCGCGTAAGGGAACAGGATGTTTGGGCAAACTGTCGCAAGCAGCTGCGCGAGCTGCTCCTCGCCGAAGTCCTTAGCAGTGAAAACACCGGCTTGCTGAACCTCAACAACAAAAGCTGGCTTCTCTTCGAGCTCGGCTTCGACCGTGAGAACGAGAACAACCTCGTAGACGCCGTCTTGCACTTTCTCGCTTTTCGTTTTGATGTCGAAATTGATCTTTGGCTGCCACTGGCTCTGGAATACAAGCGGGCTGCGCGGCGATTCGAAAGACGCATCTTTGAGGTAGATGCGTTGCAAGGCGAACTGCGGTGCAGCGCTTTGCTGATCAGCTGCTGCCTGTTCGTTGGGTTGTTGATTCTCTTCGTTATCTGCCATTTTGGGTCCTATACGATCACGTTAAATAAATTTTCTTAAATTGGGCAAGTCTACTTCGTCACAACCGGTAGGGACTGACCCTTCCACTCGGTCATGCCGCCGTTTAGTTTGTAAACAGGGTCATGTCCAGCCGCTTCGAGTTTTTTAACCGATTCACCCGCCTGCTGGCCATGTTTGCAGACGACGACAATCGGCTTGCCTTTCTGCTTGGTTAGCTCGACAACGCGCTGTTCGAGCTTCGCAGCAGGAATATGCAGCGCATCGACTATGTGCCCTTCGTCAAAGTCTTTTTTATCGCGAATATCCACCACCAACGCATCGCTGCGATTGATCATCGCAATCGCCTGCGTAGGGGTCGCTCCCTTACTGCCAGTGCGTTGGTGATAGACCAAAATCCCCGCGAAGGCTGCTAACCAGCAACCGACTAAGATGGGATGATTACCTAAAAATTCTATGAACTGCGCCATGCTGAATCCACTGTGTAGCGGCGAATAAGGAGGGCAAGTATACACGCCACGACCGTTCATAAGAAGCCGAGCGGGGCATCGGCCTGTAGAGATGCCCGTCGGTTTCGAGGATAATGACGTCCTCTTACAATCAAACGATAAACGGGTATCCAATGACAGCGAGAAAAACAGCGTTATTACTGATTCTAGACGGCTGGGGACATCGCGAGGCGACAGACAGCAATGCAATTTCTGCTGCCAAAAGTCCTACTTGGGATGCGCTCTGGCGCGATAAGCCTCACACGCTGATCCGAACATCTGGCCTCGCCGTTGGCCTACCCGAGGGGCAAATGGGTAACTCGGAAGTCGGGCATATGAACCTCGGCGCGGGTCGCGTGGTCTACCAGAATCTGACCCGCATCGACAAAGACATTGCGGATGGCTCGTTTGCGCGCAACCGCGAGTTGACTCGAGCCGTCGACACGAGCATCGAAAAAAACTCGGCGCTACATGTTTTCGGTCTTCTTTCACCCGGCGGCATCCATAGCCATGAAGACCAAATCGTCGCGATGCTCGAACTCGCTCTCGCGCGCGGGGCAACGCAGGTTTTCTTTCATGCCTTTCTCGATGGCCGCGACACGCCTCCACGCAGCGCCCTCGCCTCACTGCTGCGCGTTGAAACACTTCTCACCCAAAGCGGCTGCGGTCGAGTCGCCTCCCTCTGCGGCCGCTTCTACGCGATGGATCGAGATAACCGCTGGGAGAGAGTAGAACCTGCCTATGATCTGCTCACGCGAGGCGAGGCCGAATTTACCTTCGCCGATGCCGAAACCGCCCTAGCGGCGGCCTACGCTCGCGGCGAGGACGATGAATTCGTCAAGCCTACCATTATCGGCGAAACCGCCGCGGCCGTGCAGGACGATGATATCGTCGTCTTCATGAATTTCCGCTCCGACCGCGCTCGCGAGCTCACCCGCGCCTTTGTTGCAAGTGACTTCGATGGCTTCGCGCGTAAGACAACCCCCTCGCTCGCAAGCTTCGTCACGCTTACACACTATGCCGACGACATCGACACTCCCTGCGCCTATCCACCCGAGGCACTCGTCAATGTGCTCGGCGAAACCCTCGCCGCGCAGGGAAAAACGCAGTTACGTATAGCCGAGACCGAAAAATATGCGCACGTAACCTTTTTCTTTAACGGGGGTCGCGAAGAGCCGTTTAGCTGCGAGGACCGCGAACTTATTCCTTCACCCGATGTAAAAACCTACGATCTCAAACCTGAAATGTCAGCATTCGAGGTCACCGACAAATTGGTGGAAGCCATTCTTTCTCATCAATACGACGCCATCATCTGCAACTATGCCAACGGAGATATGGTGGGGCATACCGGTGACTTTGACGCCGCGGTGAAAGCCGTCGAAGCACTCGACATCTGCCTAGCCCGAATCGTTGCCGCGATTGAAGAGGCTGACGGAGAGCTCCTTATCACCGCAGACCACGGCAACGTGGAACAGATGCTCGACGCTCAGACACAGCAGCCTCTCACATCGCATACCAACGGGCCGGTTCCGCTTGTCTATGTGGGCAGTTCTGGGAAACAGTTCTCCGGTGAGGGCAGCCTTTGCGACCTCGCCCCCACTCTGCTCTCTCTACTCGACTTAGCTATACCTGTGGAGATGACAGGAAGAGACCTTCTTGCCTGATGCGAACACTCTCGCTCGTCATCGCCTCGTTGCTTTACTGCGCAGCGCTGTTTGGCGCTGAACAGGCGGCGCAAACGCCGGAACAAGCAAGAGAACAATTGGCGGCGGCGCAGAGAGCAATCGACGAGGTGCAGGCTTGGCTTGCGCGGGCCAACGACCAGCAGAGCGCAGAGGAGAAGCGTCTGCAGGATGCGGCAATCGCACTGAGCGATTCCAGTCGCGAGCTTAAAGAGTTGGCGACGCAGCGCCAGCGCCTCGAAGGCGAGCTCGCCGACCTCGAGCGCCTCATCGCTGCGCAGACCACTGAGATT
The DNA here is from genome assembly GCA_023254735.1 of Pseudomonadales bacterium. GTDB lineage: Bacteria > Pseudomonadota > Gammaproteobacteria > Pseudomonadales > Pseudohongiellaceae > UBA9145. Next base: position 4,094 of record JALRKV010000006.1, read on the forward strand.
AACGCGCGCCAACAAGCGCTCGATGATGTGCTGCGGGCACTGCACAGGCAAGGCGAGGGGAATCTCGCTCGCGCCTTTCTCTCGGGCCAAGGGCCCACCAACGCAGCGCGGCAGCTTACCTACCTCAACCGCTTGACGGCCTCGCAGCGTGAAACGCTCGCGGCTTACGAGTTGGCGCTCGACGAGCTAAACCAAAGTCGGCAGCAGATTGAATCACGAAAACAGGCGCTCGTTAGCGTGGAGGCGCGCGTGGCGGCGACTCTTGAGGAACGCACCGCCGAAGCGCAGGAAAGAGAAGCGGCCCTCGCTGCGCTAACACGCACAATTCAAACGCAACGCGGCGAGCTCGAACAGCTCGAGATGGATAAAGCCGGAGTGCAGCAACTCATCGAGCAGTTGGAACTCGCGTTAAGGCGGATTCCTGCTCCCGCTGCCGGCACTCGATTCGCCTCACTAAAAGGCAAGCTCGGCAAACCTGTCGAAGCGCCGATTGCGAGCCGTTTCGGAATCGACTCGAATGGCCTCAGCAGGCAGGGGATTACGTTTAGCGCCAAGCCTGGCGAACCTGTGTTAGCCGTACATCCGGGCAGGGTCGTTTTCGCCGATTGGCTCCGAGGAGCAGGCCTGCTCGTGATAATCGATCACGGTGATAGCTATATGACGCTATATGGCAATAATGAATCGTTGGAAGTCTCGGCAGGCGTATCAGTGAATGCGGGCGATGTCGTCGCGAGTGCCGGCAAAAGCGCCGCAGAAGAAGCTGGACTGCACTTCGAAATTCGGAAGGGCGGCGTCGCACTCGACCCCGAGGAGTGGCTCTCCAAGTAGCGACCGAATTTGCCTATTCAGACGTAAACTGAAACACTACAAACAGTCGCGAGCATGCCGCTAGCGACGCGTTATCGACTCTCTCAACCTGAGAGGACAACCATGGAATCAGCGTCAAGATGATAAAACATCCACTTTACAGGCCCGCCATTCGCCACCCTCTCCTGTCTGCTGCCCTCTCTGCCAGCGTTGTCGTCGCATCGCTTCTATTCGCTCTGCCCACGACAGCGCAAGAAAGTGCAGACCCCCTGCCCCTTCCTCTTAACGAGGTGCGCATGTTTACCCAAGCGCTCGATCATATTCGCCGCGCCTATGTCGAAGAGATTGATGACGAAACGCTACTCGAGTATGCGATTCAGGGCATGCTCTCGGGCCTCGACCCACATTCTGCGTATATGGCGGGTAACGAATTCGAGTCACTTCAAGACACCACAACCGGCCAGTTCGGCGGCTTAGGTGTCGAGGTGAGCCGTCGCGATGGCTACATCTTGGTCGTCGCGCCGATCGATGGCTCTCCCGCTGACCGAGCAGGCGTGCTAGCCGGCGACCTCATTATCGAAATCGACAACAAACCCATTCGCGAGATGCAGCCAGACGACGCGGCGAAGATGATGCGCGGCGAGCCCGGGTCACAGGTATCGATCACCATCGCGCGCGAAGGAGAGGAGCCCTTCGACCTAACGCTGACGCGAGAGATAATCGAAATTTCGAGCGTTCGCAGCAGAATGCTAGAGCCCGGCTATGCGTATTTACGCATCGCTCAATTCCGCGGCAATACGGGCGAAGAATTTGCCGAAGAGCTGCAGGAATTGCTTAACCAAGAAGCGGACCTAAAAGGACTTGTGCTCGATCTTCGCAATAACCCCGGCGGCGTTCTGCAGGCATCGGTAAGCGTCGTCGATGCCTTCATCGATAGCGGCGACATCGTTTCAACAAAGGGCCGCCTCGAGGACTCTCGCTCCAGCTACTCGGCATCCATGCAAACGATTGCACCCGAGACTCCGCTCGTCGTGCTCATTAACAACGGTTCGGCTTCGGCGAGTGAAATTGTCGCTGGCGCGCTACAGGATCATGGCCGTGCGCTGATCATGGGGACCGATAGCTTCGGCAAGGGCTCGGTTCAAACTGTGCTTCCACTCGCGGAAGACAAGGCAATAAAACTCACAACCTCGCTCTACTACACTCCTAGCGGTCGTTCGATTCAGGCGCAAGGAATTATCCCCGACATCGAAGTCGAGGAAGCCTTTGTCACTCGTCGCTCACGCAGCGTAACGCAGTACAAAGAATCAGACCTTGCGGGTCATTTGGAGAACGGTAACGAAACTGAGGCTGCAACCGGCATGAGCGAAAATGCTGATGATAGCGACGCCGCCGAGGAAGAAAGCAAAGAAGGACAGTCCGATCTAAGCGCCGCGGAACTCGCGCAGGTACTCATTTCTGCAGAGGAAGTACTGGTGAATGATTACCCATTAAACGAGGCGCTAAACGTGCTAAAAGGCATTAACGCCTATAAACCGCTGGCGGAAAAAAGAGCCGCGTTGGCTCTTTAAAAATGATGCGTGGCTGATTTAGATTTTTCGGACTTCGATACCGCGCTGCGCCATAAAGTCCTTCGCCTCGCCGATTGTGTATTCTTGAAAATGGAAAATACTCGCGGCGAGCACGGCGTCGGCCTCACCTTCGAGAACGCCTTCGGCCAAATGCTCGAGAGTACCAACGCCCCCCGACGCAATAATTGGCACTTGCACGGCTCGGCTTACCGCGCGGTTTAACGCAAGATCAAAGCCGCTTTTCGTGCCGTCTTTATCCATACTCGTGAGCAATATTTCACCCGCGCCGAACTCGACCATCTTGCGCGCCCACTCGATAGCATCGAGCCCGGTAGGGTTACGACCGCCATGCGTGAAGATCTCCCAGCGTGGCTCCTCGTCAGCACCAGACACGCGCTTGGCATCGATTGCCACAACAATGCACTGCGAACCAAATCGCTCCGCCGCCGCACGGACGAAATCGGGATTAGTGACTGCAGCAGTATTGATGCCTACCTTGTCTGCTCCCGCGTTAAGCATCGCGCGAATATCTTCGAGTGTTCTTATTCCACCGCCCACTGTCAGCGGAATAAATACCTGACTCGCAATCGCCTCGACGGTGTGCACCGTCGTCTCGCGGCCTTCATGGCTCGCCGTAATGTCGAGAAACGTAATCTCGTCGGCGCCCGCATCGCAGTAGCGCTTGGCGACTTCGACGGGATCGCCAGCGTCTCGAATATCGACAAATTGCACGCCTTTGACGACGCGCCCATTTTCACAGTCTAAACAAGGGATGATGCGCTTAGCGAGGCCCACGTTTCTTCCTTAATTGCTGATTCGAATCACGAACGACGTTTCGCTCTCTATGTTAAGTCGGGGTAGCCATCGGCGAGCTGCTGGGCGAGCGCGAGGTCGATTGTGCCCTCATAAATTGCACGACCGGTAATGACGCCCATAATTCCCGCACCGGTTTCGGTGTCTGCCGCCTCACGAATAGCTGCAACATCGGCGAGCTTGCTTAAGCCCCCCGAGGCAATAATCGGAATCGCCGAGTCTTGAGCGAGTTCCTGTGTCGCTTCGATGTTGACGCCTTTCATCATGCCGTCGCGCGCGATATCGGTATAGACAATAGCCTCGACGCCATAATCGGCAAATTTCGCCACCAGATCCGTCGCCAGCACTTCAGACACATCGGCCCAGCCATCGGTGGCCACCATGCCGTCGATGGCGTCGATACCAACGATAATTTTCCCTGGAAATTTCACGCAGGCAGCACGAACGAATTCAGGATCTTTAACAGCAGCAGTGCCGATAATGACGTAACTTACCCCTGCATCGAGATAGAACTGAATGCTCTCGAGGCTACGAATGCCGCCACCGATCTGAATCGGTAAGTCAGGATAGCGCGCGGCAATAGCCTGCACTATTTCGGCATTGACTGGAGTGCCCGCAAACGCGCCGTTCAGATCAACAATGTGCAGTCGGCGCGCGCCTTTCGCAGCCCAGATGCCTGCCATGCTTACGGGGTCATCTGAAAAAACGGTAGAGTCTTCCATGCGTCCTTGCTTAAGCCTTACGCATTGTCCGTCTTTGAGGTCTATTGCCGGTATAACTAACATTTTTTCTTCCGAGCGCCGCATTGCAATGGCGCAGCATTAATGAATCGATTAGTTGTTATCTAAAAATGAAGATGAGCGTTATCCCTGCCCATCCCACTGCAAGAAATTTCGCAGCAGTGTCAAACCTGCTTCTTGGCTTTTTTCTGGGTGAAACTGCGTTGCGAACAAGTTGGGTCGTGAAATGACGGCGGCAACTTCTTTGCCGTAGTGTGCGATGCCTGTTACGCCGCGCTCAATACTGTCTTCATCGTGTGGCACGTAGTAGCTGTGTACAAAGTAAAAACGACTTCGATCAGGAATGCCCTTCCACAGCGGATGGGCAGTGCACTGCTGGACTTCATTCCATCCCATGTGAGGCACTTTGAGACGGTGCCCCGAGTCATCTTTAAGCGCGTCACCGAAATAGCGCACTTGCCCGTCGATAATTCCTAGGCAGTCAACACCTCCGTTTTCCTCGCTCCTACTCATCAGCGCTTGCATACCAACACAAATCGCGAAAACAGGTTTGGATTCGATTGCTTGACGCACAATACGCCCGACGTCGAGTCGATTGATCTCGGCCATACAGTCACGGATGGCGCCAACGCCGGGAAAAATCACGCGGTCGGCTGCGGCGATGAGCTGGGGATCTGGTGTAACGACAATCTCAGTCGGCAGACCGAGCTGCGCGCCTACATGTTCGAGTGCTTTAGCAACCGAGTGAAGGTTGCCCATGCCATAGTCGATAACGGCGATTTTGTTCATAGAGTTTGTTTCGAGGCCAACTAGAAAACACCTAATTGCCTAGTTCCTAACTGCCTTAAGAGTGTGCGTGTCACCTACTGTGAACTCAACGAGCGCGCGCAAGCGGCGCGCTGCTAGAGCGACCCCTTTGTCGAAGGCACAACACCCGCCGACCTTGGATCGAGTTCAACGGCCATGCGCACTGCGCGCCCGAAGGCCTTAAAAATTGTCTCGATCTGATGGTGCGCATTCTTGCCGCGTAGATTGTCGATATGCAGTGTCATGAGAGCATGATTGACAAAGCCCTGGAAGAACTCGTGGAACAGATCGACGTCGAAATTGCCGACGGTGCCTTTCACAAAGTTGACGTGATACTCGAGCCCCGGTCGACCGGAAAAATCAACAACCACGCGCGAAAGCGCTTCATCGAGAGGCACATACGCATGGCCATAGCGACGAATACCCGTTCTATCGAGCGCTTTGAAGAACGCCTGACCTAGGGTAATGCCTATATCCTCAACCGTGTGATGAGCATCTATTTGTAGATCGCCGACAGCTTTGACGTCGATGTCGATAAGGCCATGTCGCGCGATTTGATCGAGCATGTGGTCAAGAAACGGCAGACCGGTATCGCAGTTGAGTTTACCGGTGCCATCGAGATTCACGGAAACACTGATCTGCGTTTCATTCGTGTTACGCTCGATACTCGCCTGACGCTGTGTATTGTCGCTCATATTCGTGCTCATGCTGCTTACATTAAAGAGGTTCCGAGGAAGCATTATAGGGCTCGCCCCTAACTATTGAAAGCTGCATTGCCTCTCGCAACCCGCGCCACTAAATCGTCTTTCGGGATGGTATGCAGCGCAATCGGGAATCCGTTAGACTCAGGCTTTGAGCCCGCTTACGCTTTCTAATGGGCATTTGAGACAACCTCATACCGCAATGAACAAAAATCGATTGCTTAAAATATTCGGTACCAGCCTTGTGGTCATTGCCATCGGAGCTGCGCTGCTCACCATACCGCTAACACTCATCGGCAAAAATCGCTTTAGGATGTCGATCGAGACGCTAATCAGCGAGAGCTTAGGTTATGAGCTTGTGGTCGCTGGCGATATTGAGCTCAGCTTTTTCCCTCGTTTTGAGTTTCTGATTGAAGACCTCAGGCTAAAGAACCCCGAGTTCCCACAAGAACTTGCCTCTGCCCGCAGCGCAGTAATCAGCGTAGATATCTGGGAGTTTGCGGAGAATCGATTACGTGTCGACGAATTACTGTTCCGCGGTGTGCACATTAACCAGCGCATCGAGGCCGACGGCAGAAATATCTGGCACTCGCCGCAATTTCTAGAATCTCTCGGCGCCAGCACTGCTAAAACAGAGCTTAGCCAACGCGACACAGGGGCCGCAGATGAAGGCTATATTTCAGTAGGCCGCATCGTACTCGAAGACAGCTCGATCGACTATCAAGACGTTACCCGAGGCAGCAACTACTCGCTACGTGACGTCACCCTCGAGATTCTCGAGGCTAATAACGCAGGTAATGACTTCGCCGCCGAGGGGCTCGCTACCTACGCATTATTTAGCGCCGCACACGCAGACGAAATTCTTGTGCCATTTAACTTTGGCGCCGAGCTCGCAGTCGATTCGCGGGCACGGCAGGCGACTATTCATGAACTAAGACTTGGCGTTGCCCCAATGCTGGCCACCGCAAAAGCGACGGTGGATTGGCAACAAGGCGCATTGGCGATACGAGGCACCGTTCAAGCCCCGCGCTTCGACTTAAGCGACTTCCTCTCTGGCTTTGAACTCGCTGGCTCTGGTTTAACTGGCTCTGGGCTACCTGACATTGCCTTAAACGAAGCTGATCCTGATAACACAGATAGCGCGATTTCGAGGGCGCTTGCGCCCGCACCGGCATCATTT
>JALRKV010000036.1 GCA_023254735.1 Pseudomonadales bacterium
GCTAGATTGTATTCTTTGGCTCTAGGCTTTGCCTGTTTGATCTGGGTGGCTGAGAGGGGCTTTGAAGTTCTAGGCATGATTGTTGGGGCTCAATCAAAATGTTACAACGAGTGTTACATAGGTGATTGGATGTTACAAGAAGCCTTGGTGCAGGAAAAGACTGTAAATATAGTGATAATTTAGAAAGATTAGAGGGTTAGGGATGGTATGGGATTCTGTGGGAAGATTGTTTGGTGCCCAGAAGAGGACTTGAACCTCCACGCCCTTTCGAGCACTAGCACCTGAAGCTAGCGTGTCTACCAATTCCACCACCTGGGCAAGACGGTCTTGTTGAGATGCAGATGGGGAGGCATCGTCGACCGGAGCGCAACTTTAACGAGCGGCCCGATTGCTGTCAATCCCCGTCGGCTCTGGCTTTTAGCGAAAACTGCAGTCGAAGTTAGTCGATTGATGCGTAAGGACTGTCACAGACAGCGGCATGAGGGAGGTGTATACTTGAGCCTCATTCATTGTAGAAATTATTTAATGCCAAAATCTATTAAGACCGGCGCAAGCCCCAGCAAGCCCCGCAGCAAGAAAACATCCCCTCGCAAGCAATCTGCCAAAGACCCCTTCGCCTCCCGAGAGGCCGAGAACTACGAAAACCCGATTCCAAGCCGCGAATTTATCCTCGAGCACCTCGAAGAAGCAGGCGAGCCGCTTGGTCATACAGAGCTTTGCGATCGCCTAAAACTTGTTTCCGACGAGCAGATCGAAGCGCTGCGCAGGCGCCTGATCGCGATGAGTCGCGACGGGCAGATCATTAGCAACCGCCGCGGTATGTACGGTCTCGCGTCGAGCATGGAGCTTATCAAGGGCCGCATTCAGGGCAACAAAGACGGATTTGGGTTCTTTATTCCAGAAGACGGCTCGGAGGATCTCTTCCTCGGTGCCCGCGAGATGGAGACGCTGTTCGACGGCGATAAAGTGCTGGCACGGGTGTCCGGCGTCGACAATCGTGGCCGTAAAGAGGGCACTATTGTTGAGGTATTGCAGCGCCGCTTTACCCAGATTGTGGGTCGCTACTATCACGAGCAGGGCTTTGGCGTGGTGGTCCCAGACAGTAAGCGCATCTCGCACGAGATTCTTATTCCTGACCAGAATGCGGGCAACGCGAAGGATGGCGACTTCGTGGTGGCCGAAATTGTCGAATACCCGACGCGGCGTCGCAAGGCGATCGCGCGCATAGCCGAGGTGTTGGGCGACAGCAGTACGCCGGGTCTAGAAATAGACGTTGCGCTGCGCAGTCACGATATTCCCCACGAGTGGCCGAAGGCGGTCGAGAAGCAGGTTAGGGGCTTTGTCGAGGAAGTCGTGGAGGCTGACCTCGTTGGCCGCAAGGACATGCGCGATATCCCGTTTGTCACCATCGACGGCGAAGATGCGAAAGACTTCGACGATGCGGTCTATGCGCGCGAGCATAAACGCGGAAATTGGACGCTGTATGTTGCGATCGCTGATGTATCGCACTACGTGCAGCCTAAGAGCGCCTTAGATGAGGAAGCGATTAATCGCGCGACTTCTGTTTATTTCCCCGGCCACGTGGTGCCAATGCTCCCCGAAAAGCTCTCCAACGGACTGTGCTCGCTAAAACCCAAAGTCGACCGGCTCACGATGGTGTGTGAGATGGAGATCTCGGCGCTTGGGGAGATGACAAGCTACAAGTTTTACGAGGCGGTGATTCACTCCCACGGCCGGCTTACCTACAACGAGGTCGCCGATATTGTGCAGCCTGCCGAAACGGACCTGCAGCAGCGGGTTCAGGCAAAGCAGAGCAAGCGCTACGCCGAGTTGGTGCCGCATCTAATCAGTCTCTATGGGCTGTTTCATGCGCTGCGCGAGACGCGCGAGGCCAATGGCGCGATGGACTTCGACACGACGGAGACGCGCATTGTCTTCGGCGAGAATCGCAAGATCGCCGAAATCGTACCGGTTTACCGCAACGACGCGCATAAGCTTATCGAGGAGTGTATGCTGCGCGCCAACGTGGCGGCGGCGCTCCTTCTCGAAAGCGCAGAGCTGCCGGCGCTGTATCGCGTGCACGAGGGGCCCAACCCCAACAAGCTCGAAAATCTGCGAGCGTTTCTGCGTGAAATGGGATTGCACATGGGCGGCGGGCTCAAGCCGACGCCGCGCGACTACCAGGCCGTACTCAAGCAGATTGCCCAGCGTCCCGATCATCATCTGCTCCAAACTATGCTGATTCGCTCGATGATGCAGGCGGTGTATCAGCCCGACAACGTCGGACACTTTGGGCTTGGCTACGAAGCGTATACTCACTTCACTTCTCCAATCAGGCGCTATCCGGATCTGCTTGTGCATCGCGGGATACGCCACCTGATCCGTAATTCTAAGCACAAGTGCGTCGAGAAGCAGTCTGATGCGCCGAAGCTTACGAAGGCGAAGATCTACCCTTATAACCTAGACGACATGGCGCGTTTCGGCGAACACGCCTCGATGGCAGAGCGGCGCGCGGATGCCGCAGGCTACAGCGTGGTCGATTGGCTGAAATGCGAATACATGCAGGACAAAATCGGCGAAGAATTTGTCGCGACGGTTACCTCGGTGACAAGCTTCGGTCTGTTCGTCGAGCTAAACGACATCTTCGTTGAGGGTTTGGTGCATGTGACCGAGTTGAGCAACGACTATTACCGGTTCGACCCTATTCGGCATTGTCTCGAGGGTGAGCGCAGCCGCAAGGTCTATCGCTTAGGCGACAGCGTCGAGGTGCGAGTCGTGCGCGTTGATCTCGACGAAAAGAAGATTGATCTGCAGATGCTAGGCGGCGGAGGCGAGCGCGGCAGGGTAGAAGCAAAGCCGAAAGGCGGCGCTGGCCGCGGTGCTGGGAAGTCTTCAGCAAAAGAGAAAAACGGCAAGGCGGCCAAAGAGAGTAAGTCGGGCCGAAGCAGGGGTAAGCGACAAGCTAAGACGGATGAGAGCTCAGCCAAACCAAAGCGCCGCAAACGCAGCGCGGCGAAGGCTAAGCCCAAACCTAAGTCGAAAGCCAAGTAGGCTAGAGATAATATTAAAGTAAATAGTTTACTAAGTTTGGATAAGTAAAGACAACGCATAATGAGCAAGCAACAAGAGTGGGTGTGGGGTATTCATGCGGTCGGTGAGCTCCTAAGGCAGCGCGCGCCACAGGTGATTAAGCTGATTTTCCTTGCCGGGCGCGCAGATGAGCGTATCAATGCCCTACGTGCGCTTGCCCTCGAGGCCGGTTTGCCGGTCGAAGATGCTGATCGCCGGCAGCTGGACCGTCTCGCCGAGGGTAATCACCAGGGTGCGGCGGCGCTCTGCGACGTAGGCTATGGCGTTAAGAGCGAAAAGCAGCTTGTGGCAGCGCTCGACTCACTCGCTGCAGGCTCTCAAGCCAGCGCTCCGCTCATCCTCGTTCTCGACGGCATCACCGATCCGCATAATTTTGGCGCGTGCCTGCGCACAGCAGACGCGGCGGGGGTCGACGCGGTCATAGTGCCGAAAGATAAGTCAGCACCGCTCAATTCGACGGTGCGCAAAGTGGCTTGTGGCGCCGCCGAAGTGGTGCCGGTTTACGCGGTAACCAATCTCGCGCGCTGCCTCGAGTCGCTTAAAGAGCGCGGTATCTGGCTTGCGGGGCTCGCGGGTGAGGGCAGTGTCAGCCTGAGTCAGCAGGACCTAACTGGCCCGCTCGCTATCGTGATGGGCTCCGAGGGCGAGGGGCTTCGGCGTCTTACGCGGGAGGCCTGCGACTACCTCGTGTCGATACCAATGGCGGGGAGTGTGAGCAGCCTCAATGTGTCTGTCGCCACCGGCGTGGCGTTATTTGAGGCAGTTCGGCAGCGCAAGGGCCATCTGCATTAACCCGCGCTCGCCGAGCCATGGGTCTCCGTCATTTATCCGCTTGCATAGTTAGCCCAGTTTCTCTAGAATTCCGGCTCTTTTGTTCGCGGGTCGTCAAAAACCCGTTAACTCCTTGCCTTACCACGCACCGTGTCATCATGGGCGATGGAAGGCGTTAACCCAAGAGGAGTCTCTATGAGACACTATGAAGTTGTATTTATGGTGCATCCCGACCAATCTGAGCAGGTCTCAGGCATGGTCGAGCGCTACACCCAAATCGTTACCGAAAGCGGCGGCACGATCCACCGTTTAGAGGACTGGGGTCGTCGCCAACTCGCCTACCCAATTAATAAGATTCACAAAGCTCACTACGTGCTCATGAACATCGAGTGCGGCAGCGAAGCTTTGGAAGAACTCACTACTTTATTCCGCTACAACGATGCCGTTCTGCGTAATCTCGTTATTAAAGAGAAGAAAGCAATCACCGAAGAGTCATTGATCTCGAAGGGTGAGCGCGAAGGCAAAGAGCGTCGCGCTCGTGCCGAGCAGAAGCGTAAGCAAGAAGAAGCCGCAGCAGCAGCTGCAGAAGCTGCAGCGCCAGCTGAGGACGAAGCAGCCGAAGAAGCGCCAGCAGCAGAAGAGGCAGACGCCGCTCCTGAGGCAGTCGACGCTCCAGCTGAAGAGACTCCAGCGGCCGAGTAAGAGAACAGCCTAGCGCATCTCTTACCCTCACTCATTTGTAGGAAGGAAATTTAAAATGGCTCGATATTTTCGTCGACGCAAGTTCTGCAAGTTCACTGCCGAAGGCACTGAGCAAATCGATTACAAAGACATCGAAACGCTGAAGGCGTATGTGTCTGAGACAGGCAAGATTGTCCCTAGCCGTATTACTGGAACAAAGGCTCGCTACCAGCGCCAGCTCGCAACAGCGATCAAGCGCTCGCGTTACCTTGCATTGATCCCGTACACGGATAGCCACCAGGTTTAATAGGCCTTCATTGATGCGCGCCCTCGCCGAATTCGTCATGAAGGACCGCAGGAGCGCCATCATCGCGGTGCTGCTCTTGGGGCTGGTGCCGATGCTAAATCTGCTTAGTCCGGTGATAGTTGGCCTGACTATGCTTCGCAAGGGCTGGAACGAAGCGCTAACCATATTGGTGTGGGCGCTTCTTCCGATCGGCGCCTACGCCTACATCGGCGATGTAGTGCCGCTGATCCTGCTGCTCGGTGTCATGCTGCTTGCAGCGGCGCTCCGACAGACGCAGTCTTGGGAAATTAGCCTGTTGGGCGCGGTGCTCGTCGGACTGTCGGTAGAAGCGTATTTGCTGCTAGTGCCAGAGTTACTCGATGTGCTGTTTCGGCAACTCGATGTGTATATGGCGACTAACGGCATAGAAGGGTTGCCGATTGAAGAGCTGCGAGCAACGCTGACAAGTTTTTTAGGCGCAACATACGGCATGCTCGCCGCGCTGCTACTGATACTGGCGCGATGGATGCAGGCAGCACTTTATAACCCGGGTGGGTTTAGGCATGAATTTCATAGCCTGCGAATCGGGAATAAAACGGCGCTGCTCTTGGTTGGCTTCATGCTAGCCGCGAATTTTGGCTTGTTACCGCCAAGCTGGGTGATTTATAGCTCCGTGCCGCTGCTTTTCTCAGGCGCAGCGTTAGTGCACGGCGTGGTAGCTATTAAGAAGCTGCCAGGCGCGGTGCTCGCGGTGTTTTACGCGGTGTTGTTGCTGCCGGTGGTGATGCAAGTCGTTGTACTGCTTGCACTAATGGACAGCTGGTACGATTTTCGCTCGCGGCTCGCGAGCAGGACATAGCAAGTTATAGCAGGTCATAGAGAGTAACTACCGCGCTGCAGATGAGCTGCAGGCGCAAAAAGAATTTAGGTTGAGGATTCAAACATGAACGTAATTTTGTTGGAAAAGATGGGTAACCTCGGTGGCATCGGCGACCAAGCTGATGTTAAAGCCGGCTTCGCGCGTAACTTCTTGTTCCCACAGGGCAAGGCGATTCCTGCGACTAAACGCAACATGGAAGAGTTTGAAGGCCGTCGCGCAGAGCTAATGGCTGCACACGATGCTAACGTCGCCGAAGCGCAGAAGCGTGCCGATGTTGTCAACGGCGTAGAGCTTCGAATCGAAGTCAACGCGAGCGACGAAGGTCGCCTGTTTGGTTCGATCGGCACGCGCGAAATCGCGGATGCGATCAACGCACAGGTTGGCAGCGAGCTGACTAAATCCGAAGTGCTAATGCCCACAGGCGCAATTCGCGACCTAGGCCATTACACGGTAGCTCTCGATCTCGGTTTCGAAGTCGGCGCAAAGGTAACGGTTGCAGTCGTTGCATTAGGTTCTGAGGCTGGTGTCAGCGCAGACGGCAGCGTGATCGATGCGTTGGACGCCGAAGCGGCTGCCGGCGAAGACGACTCAGCGGCCGAGTAATCGCGTTAGCTCGTTCCGAGCGCATCGCTGTCTAAGCAGCGCAGGGCTCGACTAAAAAACACCGGTTGCCTGAGGCGCCGGTGTTTTTTTTCGCTAGTGGAAAGTCTAGGTTCCGACGATAACCCCATGTCAGAGTCGCTGTGTGAGTTGCGAGTGTGATAACCTCTCAGCTCACTTCGAACGTAAGCGGAGTGGCCAATTCTTAGACGCGGCGGCCTTTACCTATCGGACGGCATATCGGATGAAAAGCTAACGGCGGCATACTAAAAGATTCGAATAGACAATGGCAGATTCCTTCGACAGAGGCGCGGAGCGCAACACCTCCGACTACGGTAACGACTCGACCGACACGATGCGGCAGCTTGCCTCGTTAAAAGTTCCTCCGCATTCGATCGAGGCTGAGCAAGCGGTGTTAGGTGGTCTGATGCTCGATAATACCGAGTGGGACAACCTCGCCGATGTGCTTATGCCCGAGGATTTCTATCGCGCCGAACATCAGATGATTTTCGCGGTGATGTCGAAGCAAAGCGAAACCAATAAGCCAATAGACGTGGTGACGCTCTTGGAGGCTCTCAACAGCCTCGACCAGCTCGAAGCGGTCGGCGGGATCGATTACCTTAGCGAACTTTCGGGCAATGCCCGCGGTACGGCAAACATACTGCACTATGCCGATATCATTCGCGATCGTGCGATTTTGCGCCGCATTATCTCTACCGCGAATACCATAGCAGACACTGGCTATAACACGGGCGGCAAGCGCGTCGAAGATATTCTCGATGAGGCGGAGCAGCGTATTTTCAATATCGCCGATGAGCGGCCCAAAGATGCAGGTCCTGTCGCGGTTAATCCGCTTCTCGCAAGCGCGGTCGACCGAATCGACGAGCTGTCGGCGATGGACGGTGGACTAACGGGCTTGTCCACTGGCTACACCGATCTTGATGAAATGACCTCCGGTTGGCAGAAATCCGATCTAGTGATCGTCGCCGGCCGTCCCTCAATGGGTAAGACAGCGTTCGCTATGAACCTTGTTGAACACGCGGTGCTGAATAACCCCAAACCTATTCTAGTCTTTAGTCTCGAGATGCCAGCCGAGAGTCTAATTTTCAGAATGCTCTCATCAATCGGACGCGTCGATCAGACGCGTATGCGAAGCGGTCAGCTTAGCGAAGAGGATTGGCCTGGCTTTAATAATGCCGTGAGCCGCTTAAAAGATACTCCGCTCTTTATCGACGACAGCGCCGGTCTGAGCCCGACTGAGATGCGCGCGCGAGCGCGGCGAGTGGTTCGCGAGCACGGACCGCTCGGGATGGTGGTTATCGATTACCTTCAGCTGATGCAAGTAAAGGGCACCAGCGAGAACCGCGTAGGTGAAATATCGGAGATTTCGCGCTCACTTAAGATGCTGGCACGCGAATTCGAGTGCCCGGTGATCGCGCTGTCGCAGCTTAACCGCAGTCTGGAGCAGCGTCCTAACAAACGACCGGTTATGTCGGACCTTCGTGAGTCGGGCGCGATCGAGCAAGACGCCGATGTTATCGCGTTTATCTACCGCGACGAGGTCTATAACGAAGACTCTCCCGACAAAGGCGTGGCTGAGGTTATTATTGGCAAGCAGCGTAACGGACCTATCGGTACAGTTAGGCTGAGTTTTGTTGGAAAGTTTACTCGTTTCGAAAACTATGCCGGACCACGCTACGATGACTATATGCATGAGTAGCGATTTTGCCGATCGTGCGGTTGCGCAGATCAACCTCGCTGCGTTTGCCAACAACATCGAGCGCGTGCGCGCCGCCTGCTCAGGGCAGTCGTATCTCCCCATCATCAAAGCCAATGGCTACGGACACGGCCTCGAATCAATAGCCGGTGCACTACTCGCTCATGCCGAACGACTCTCTCAATTTTCGAACGCGCTTGAGGGCTGCGCAGTCGCTGCCTTTGATGAAGCCCAAAGGCTGCGAGATTGCGGGTGGGATCGGCCTATCGTTTTACTACCTGGGTTTATTGATTTAGCAGAGCTAAAAGAGTGCAGGCGCCTCGAACTCGACCCGGTCATTCATTCGCCCCATCAGGTCGCGCTCCTGCTTGCGCAGCCAGAAGGAATCACTCGCGTGTGGTTAAAAGCCAACACGGGGATGAACCGCCTTGGGTTAAACGCCGCCGCCTGGCGCGAGGCGTACAACGCGTTAGCTGCCTTACCCAGCCTCGATGTTGTCGCTATGTCCCATCTCGCCTGCGCAGACGAGCTCGACTCGCCGGCGACGACGAATCAACGAGGAGCGTTTGATTCACTGCTTGCAGGCGTGGGCCCATTAAGAAAAACCCTCGCAGCATCGGGCGGTATTCTTGCGTGGCCGCAAACGCATTACGATATCGTGCGACCGGGTATTATGCTCTACGGAAGCTCTCCTTTTGCGGCGCGCAGCGCGCAGAGTTTCGAGCTCGCTCCGGTAATGACGCTCAAGTCGCGACTTATTGCGGTGAATGCTCTTAACGCGGGGGATGCCGTGGGCTATGGCGGGACTTTTGTCGCAGACAAGTCAATGCGCATAGGCGTCGTCTCGATAGGCTACGGCGATGGCTACCCGCGTAAGGCACCGACAGGCACACCGGTTTTGGTTGAGACCGCGACGGGCAAGCAGCGCACGTCGCTAGTCGGCCGCGTGTCGATGGACATGATAACGATCGACGTTACCGACCTGCAGGTTGATGTCGGCGCCAACGTCGTTCTTTGGGGTGATGGCCTGCCCGCAGACGACATTGCACAGCACTGCCAAACCATTGCCTATGAACTATTCTGTCAGGTAACCGCGCGCGTGCCGCGTCAAACCAGCTGAGCCGTGACACGCTCCGCACTTTTTTCAACGAGTAACCCTGATGGCGAAATCTAAAATAGCCTTTGTCTGTACCGATTGTGGCAGCGAGCACGGGCAGT
>JALRKV010000101.1 GCA_023254735.1 Pseudomonadales bacterium
CCCCCGACCAGAGCTGGGTAAAAGACACGGTCTTTTTTTCTGCCACTGGTTTCACGACGATATGCTCGATCACGTCCACACCGCATTGGCGTTCAATCTGCTGCACCAAGGCATGCGCTTCCACAATACGACCTCGGTTAATGAGATAAGGAATTGACTCAGGCATTGTTCTACGTCAATGCGCTCACATCACTGCGCGCTAAGCTTACTCATGAGTCTGCTCGCTAATGGAGTCCTTATGAATAGAGAAGAATTACGGCGCACAACGCATGCGCGGCTCGATGCCATCGATAGCGAAATCAATACGAGCGCGCAGCGTCAATTGGCTTTACAGAACGCTGCATTCAGGCGCCGCGTGGAGGACTATGTTGGTGTCGGCAATGCCCCGCTAAATTCTGCGGAAGACCTGCCTTTAAGCAACGCAGCGAAAGAATCGCTGTTAGAGGAGGCCGTCGCTCTCGAAGCACTGTTTGCAGCAGAACATCCTGCTGCAGAAAAAATACTCAGAGAATTGGTTGATTCTTTAAGCCGCCTCGGTATTTAACCCTGCCACACGACGGTTGATTACAGCGGTTGCAGCTCGAGAGGAATCGAGCCATCCCTACCGCCTAACATCTGGCCAATCAGCGTATCGCCCCACGTATATTTTTGCTGCATGAGCTCATTAATCCGCGCCGACTTTTCGGGACGCGCCTGCACGCGGTACTCCGCCGTTACGCCCTCCCGAACCACCTCAACTGAATCGTTCATCAGAATTCGATCGTACCAACCCGAACCATCGGCACCGACCCGCAAATAGGCCATACCCTCGTCATCGACTACCCACAGACGGGTAATTCGCTTCTCGCCCGCTTCATTCGCGGCAATAAGCTCGACCACTTCGATGCGTTCCGCTGCTAGGCGCTCGAGCCCTGCAAAGGCAGCGCCGAGGATAAGAAGCCCCACGAAAATCCACTTGAGTACTTTGATAAGCTTCTCCATTCGTTGATCTCCGCTGCTTTTCTAGCAGTTTATACTATTCTGGGTTACTTCAATCTAGCAATCATTGAGGGACTTAGCTACTGTTGGCTAATACTAGCAATCACGAACGGTCATTCTACTGAATTGTTAGAATCCTACCCGACACGCCCTCTGTTTAGGAGACCTTTACCATGCGCGCTTTCTTTCGACTTCTTGCCACATTACTGATTGTACTGGCCCTGAGTATAGGGGCTTTCTTCGTCGGCATGCGGTTTCACGACGGTCCTCTGGAAATTATCTCGGGTGGCCCCTTTAAAACCGGTGAAATTAGCGCAACGCCGATGAACTGGGACTTTATTAAAGACCGGCAAGAAATAGAATTCCAAACGCTAAATCCGACCACGTCTCGTACAGTGTGGCTAGGCGTAGTCGAGGGCAGGCTTTTCCTCGTGAGCGGTTACATGAACACCGGGTACGGGGGGCTTTGGAAGCAGTGGCCTCATTATCTTGCCGAGGACGATCGGATTATTTTGCGGATTGACGGCAAGCTCTACGAACAGCGCCTTGAGCGCATTATGGGTGGGGAAATTGTGGCGCCGGTGCTCTCGGAGTTTGGTCGCAAATATGGATTCGGCGCAGCCAGCGACGATTCTCAGGTGACCAGCGGCGATGCGTGGATGTTCGAAGTGCTGCCTCGCTGACTCCTCAGCACTCGCTTCTCCTCGCGGACCCGGTTCGAAATGTCTATACTCGTCGACCTGTAATCGACCGCCCGTTTGGCGCGTTATTTGAGAGAAGAAACTATGCAGGCAATTAGAATACTGTGCGTCGGTGGGACTATCGATAAGGTCTATTTCGACGCGTTAAGCGAATACGAGGTCGGTGTCCCCTACGCGCTAGAGATGCTCGAAGAGCTTAACCTAAACCTCGACTGCCGGGTCACCTCGCTTATGCGCAAGGACTCGCTCGAAATGGATGACGCCGATCGCGAACTGGTGCGCGACGCCGCCGCGAAAACCGACGAAGAGCTTATCGTTATCACGCACGGCACCGACACCATGGTCGACACAGCGGGCGCGTTGAGCTCGCTTTATAAAGACGCGACTTTTAGCAAGACTATCGTGTTAACAGGCGCGCTGACTCCGGCCATTTTCAAGAAGTCTGACGCCATGTTTAACCTCGGCGCCGCGCTAACTGCGGTGCAGACAATGAAGCCAGGCATCTACATTGCCATGAGCGGGCAAGTGTTCGCTTACGACGCAGTAAAAAAAGACAGAGAAGGCCAGCGCTTCGTTGCGATCTAATCGAGTGTTAGCCGCGCACGGCGGACTGCTCGCCTACACATGTACTTATCAAGCCACCTCAAGCCGCCTGCTCACCGTTGCTCAAACAGATCTGCATATTGCGCGGCGATAGCCATATACTCTTCTTTGAATCCTGCGAGCAAATACCCCTCGGCGATGAGTGTGTCGGTCGCCGCCTCGAACTGAGACAGGTAATCGTCAAAGCCTTGGTATAACGCTGTTAGCGCGTGACGCGAATCGCGCGTCTGCGCCGCCGCGTCGGGGGTGGCAGGAAGAGGAATATAGCCTCCTGCAAGTCTTGCGAGTGAAAGAGGCGCTCCGGTTGCCGGCGCTCGGAGATTCCATGGCACGAAGGTCGCTAGGGGTGCCTGCGTTAACGGGGAGAGGACGGTCGTTTCGGCCGAATCGTTATTGTCGAGGTTCACGGCTGGCACTAGCGGGTTGTAGTGCCCGATCGCGACTCGAGGATGCGAGTCGATTATCCGCTCGCTTTCCCAACGCGCACCGTACTCTGCTGCTGCAGGCCTGTAGATAGCGCTAGGATGATTCACCCCCTCGAGCGGATTCCACGCGGCATGATTGATCCCTAGTTCTGTGTGCGACGCGACCAAACTGCCATCGGCAATGCGCGGATAGCGCGACGCGGGCGGCTCTTTGTCTTCGGCGATCCACTTTGCCATGGCGACAAGCAACGAGTCCGATAGCGGCGACCAGCGATTCGGATTGGGCGGAAGCTGTCCCGAGGATGCCGGTCGCGGCAGACCGCTTCCCGATCCGTGCTGAGACCCACCTAGCGTATAAAAGCGAACGCCGCTTGGTAGTTCAGCATCTTCGGTCCCCTCAGGATTAGTATGCGGAAGCGAGCCGCCGCGCACCCAATACTCGTTTGAGGTTTGGATATGCATAATCTTAGGATCAGTGCCGCTCGCGATCGATCGTTTCAAAACCCCGTCTCTACGCCCACTAAAGGGATCGGTGCTCTCGCCGTAGGTAAACGGAAAGTAATCATTGGGGTACAGGTGGTTCGAATGCTGCCCGTTGGTACGCGTCGGCATTGCGAAGCGATTATTAAACATCCCGTAGCCGGCGCCGGCAATAACGGGAACTACACCATCAAAGACGCGTCTGCCCTGAAGATCTGCATTGAATCCCTCGTACACAAACTGCCGCAGAAGCCGTCCACTCTGAGAAATCCCCCATGCTGCGGTGTGGTTTATTTTTGGGAGTCCGAGCTGCGCTAATTCTGCAGCGCCCTCGCCACCGAAACGCATTAGCGAAACCAGATCGCGGATCGCGGTCATCCCAGCGCCGGCGAGCACGGGGTCCTGCGCCTCATAGATAAGCTCGTAGATAACCCCCGGCTCGAACCCCTCTGCAAGCATCAATTCGACGAGTGGCTGATTGCTGTCACTCTGCGGCGTTACCTGCAAATCGAAGTCTTCGCGCGATAGGTATTCGCGGGTATCGTTCTGATAGAGTCGCTTGCTGAGCGTGGCCGTGGCAAGCCCTTCGCGAGTCGGCGCATAAGCCAGGTGACCGCTTCCTGCAATATTCTCGGTAAACGATGGCTCGCCCACTGTCACTTCGTAGCGGACGTTCCCCGTAATTGGTGCCCCTGCTCGCGTGACAACTGGCGCATGCAACCTTTGTCGATTGGGGCCTGAGCTAATCTCGTTAATCCATCCTGTAACCAGATAGGTATAGCCCAGCTCAGCTAACGGATGATCGAGACCTGCCTCCGGTGGCACGCGACTGCCACCACGATTGTTTACATTGTAGTAGAGAAAGTCTGAGGCAATGTTGGCAGAGGGAACAAGCAGCTTGAAGTCGGCAGAATACTCGACAAGCCCCTCGGCGTTGGTTGGCGCATGAGCGAGATCGACGACCGCCTCGTTACCCGGCGCCGCCGGATCGAGCGTAAAGTGCACGACGCCTACAATAGACTCATAGCTAAAGCCGACACCGGCCTCGGAGAGGGTCTCGCGCGAGGCGACATCGATTGCAACGACTTCTGCGAACGAAGCAGGGGTTACAAGACCGAAGAGTGCGAGCCCGAAAAAAATCGAGCGTAAAGAATAGTGTGAATTTTTCTGACGCGGATTCATCGCAGCTCTCCCAAATAGTGCCCATGGCAACGAGTCTCGCTTGGGCTTATGCGGAAGAGTTTTGAGTATTTAGCTCACGGAGTCAACGGCGGTTGCTGCGTCTTTGCGGCGCTGCAATCTTCGCTGATAGAGCCAGGGCACCAGAGCGGTCAGTATCGAGCCAATAACCAACAGCACCGCACCCGCGATAGAGAGTAGCCCAAGCCTGTCACTGAAGGCATAGTCGGGCAAAAAGAAGACGGTGATCTTAAGCGAGGCAATAGTAAAAAGCGGAGCAAGCGCGAGTACGGCACTCACCTTCGAGGCGTCCCAACAGCTCATTGCCTCAGCAAAACACCCATAGGCAATCACCGTATTGAGACAGCAAAACGCGAGCAGCGAGAACTGCACAGGCGTAAGATCAAACACCCGCATTGGAGACACTAACGGGAGCAACACGACTATCGAGAAGGCATAAATTACGCTCAGGATCTGCACCGGCGTGTAGCTTTTGAGCAGCTGTTTTTGCAAGAGCGCGTAGACTGTCCATGTTATCGCCGCCGCAACAACGATTAGCACGCCAATAGTTTGCTCGTTCTCCAGACTATTGAGCTCGAAAAGTCTTTCGTTAAAGAACAATAAAAGCCCGCCAACGATCAGCAGCGTGCCAAGCTTTTGCACGGCGAGAAACGGCTCTCGATAAATGATTACACCGCCGAGAATAAGGAACAGCGTGCTCAGCTGAATCACGGCCTCACTTGTCTCGCCATTCACGAAGTTAAGACTGTAGGAAAAGAAAAAATAGTTAGCGCAGAGGCTCGCCGAGGCGAGGAGCAGAAACCACTTGGTAACCATCGGCGCAGACGCAAGCGTTGGAAGCTGCTTCGTCGCGGCCAGCCATACCCAAAGCACAAAACCCGCGATCAGAAAGCGATACCAGACAATCGTCGTCGCATCCATGCCGGTCAGTACTTCTTTGAGTGCAACCGGTAGCATTCCCCACATCACCGCGGCGGTGAGCGACAAGAGAAAGCCTTTGAGATTGCTCTGAGGCGCTGCGGCTATTGATGACATGCGAGGAGTACTCGGTAAAAAGGAGCGGCATCCTAGCACAAAACCAAGAAAGCGCCACAGAACAACGGGGGTAACGCACGCCGCTGTCCTAAAGGGGCTAGCGGCCGCGTTAGCTCAGATGCAGCGCGCTAGAGAAGCGAGAGCTTAGAAACTCCATTTGATCGGCGAGCACGTTGTGGTTCGACAGATAGAGAAATTCGTATTGGTTGGGCACGAAAGGCACTGCCAGTAGTTCCATCCCAGCCTGTTCGGGGAGTCTATCGGCTTTCCGATTGTTGCAGCGTCTGCAGGAGGTCACGACGTTCGTCCAAATATCGAGGCCGCCTTTGGACAGCGGATGGACGTGGTCGCGGGAGAGTTCGTGGTAACCGAATGTCTTGCCGCAGTAAAGACACAGATTGCAGTCGCGGCGGAACAAAAATTTATTTTCGAGAGGGGGATCGGCGAACACATCGTGTACCTTGCCATCGCAGGCGACGATGCTAGGCAGCTTCAGCACCGACCGGATGCCGCTGCGATTGAGCCCGCCCCGCATCTCGAAAACGGTGTCACCAAGCGACCAGATAACTTGATCTTTCACAAGCAGTGTCGCGGTCTCTTCGCGTGTGAGCCAGCTCACCGGAATACCCGCTTTGTTCAATCGTAGAATCTTCGCATTCACACCGAATCACTCGCCTCCAGGGACATTGATCGATTACGCTCGTTTCTTTACTGACTGAGACTTCTTTGTACGTTTTTGTTCGCTCTATGCGTCGAGTTTACACCCGACGAGACAATTCCACACGCGTCTGTTCACTACTACTCTTTTTCTATCCTATTACTGTTCTATTACTAACTTATTACTGGTTAGTTCGATCAAACTATTCCTGTTAATTATGTACGCGTGCCTTTTTATTTCGTCCCATTTCGTCTTTATTTCGCAGTCTCACGCTTTTTATCGGCAGAAGGTACACCTACTCAAGGGCGCGTAGGCGATGTTAGCCTTTCAGCGCAGCGGCTTCGAGCTTGCGCTGACGTCGACGTTCGGGGCCGCCGCTGGTTAGCCAGTACAGTCCATGAATTCCTATCAATAGCAACGCGAACAGAGGAAGCGTGCCATAGTCCGCACCGCCGACTTGAAAGTAAAAGACCGCGTTGTAGTCGCGATTCTCGGTTGGGTGGCGAGCAGTAACGACACCGATATAGGCACCCTTCTCATCGAAGGTGTATTCGGTGCTGTAGTAGCCGCCGTCTTCTATCCTCGGTTCTTCATAAAAGACCGTCAGCGCGTCGAGGTCTTCAATCGCCTCAATGTCAGACCATGAAGCGAAACGACCGAGCTTGTCTACGTCTTTAATAATCCGCAGATCGATCAGCATTTCGGGCAGCAGATCGTGCAGATACTCCATAACGAAGACAGAACGCGCCACCTCGGGAATGTCTTCGCAGTGCTCCTCGGCCTCACTCTGTTCCGGCTGAAACACGGTAAAGTGAGCCTGTAAGAAATTGATACTAATGAGACAAACGTCGTCTTCGAACGCAACGCCGCCGTGACCGAAGGCCGGCGAAGAATTGAAGAACAGCGCAGCGCTGAGGAATAGTGGGAGGAATCGCTTCATTCTTTGTCTCTGTTTAAAAGGGTGAAAATGCGGTGCATCTGCCGGCTGACCGAAACCGTCGCCTACCAGGCGATGGTTGCGCCATCATAGTTGAAGAACTGGCCTGTGTTGGCAACGCTCAGGCCATCGATCACGTTTAACATGCCGCTGACGCTCTCAGGCGCATCGATAAGACCATTCGGGCCGCCCATGTCGGTGCGTACCCAACCTGGATGGAGCGTCGCGGCCGCTATGCCCTCGGGCGCAAAGTCTAGTGCGAGGCTTTTTACAATCGAGTTAAGTGCCGTCTTCGAGCTGCGATAAATATAGGATCCGCCGCGGCCATTGTCTGCGATCGAGCCCATCTTCGAGCTGACATAGACAAGCTTCTTGCCACTACCCTTACGCACATTATCGATAAGCAGTTGTGTCAGCAGCACAGGGGCAACGGCATTGGTGTAAAGAACCTCAGCCATTGCCGGGCCATCAACGTTGCCAAAATTGGCATCCCGAGGCCCGTACACTCCGGCATTGTTGATAAACACATCGATTGCTTCGTCGTTAAGCAGGGCTACCGCTTCGCGCATCGACGCCTCGTCCGAGACATCCATCTCAACGAGCGAGAGTTGTCCGCTGTGTTTTAGCGTGAGGGCAGTCAGGTCAGTCGCCGTAGCGATATCGCGGCAGGTGGCAATCACTCGCTGTCCGCGCGCAAGCAGCTGCCGCACAAATTCGAGGCCGAGGCCACGGTTACAGCCGGTAATGAAATAAGTCGACGATGACATGAAGAACTCCGAGCGAAAGGGAACAAAAGGGCTTAACTTAATCAGCGCATAGCGGGCACGTTATTATGAGGCACGGCCTAAGCTGTTATACTTTTTGATTATACCCTAGCCAGAGCGAGAACTGTGGCTAGAACTCCCACTTTGAACGAGTAGGACAACAGTTGTTATGCTAACGCCCAAAAACACGCGACGGCTCATTACTGCTGCACTCAGCGCGCCCCTTCTGTTGGCCGGCAACGCATCTGGACAAGAGGCAGCAGCCGAGCAGAGCGTCGAAGAAATCATCGTGATTGGCGTTGTACCTGGCGGCGCTGGCATTGATCGAAACAAACTCCCCTACCCCGTGCAGACCGCTGACGCGGCCGCGATACAGCAGGCCGACAACGCAAGCCTAGCGGACTTTCTTCGCCGCGGCTTCGGCAGCGTGTCGCTTAACGACGCGCAGAATAATCCGCTGCAGCCAGACTTA
>JALRKV010000122.1 GCA_023254735.1 Pseudomonadales bacterium
TGACTCGTAATTCAGCGCGGCTCGGCTGCCAGTAAAGTCATACACCGATAGACACTCGTTGACCTGGGAGAAACCGCTGTAACAGCCGTCGAACTGTGCCTCACTCGAGGTCTCGCGGCGCACTAGCACGAGGTCAAGCGCCTCGGTTAGCTTGACACCGACGCGTGCATGATAGGTTGTGTTGTCATAGCCATCGTCGTCGCTTAAGTCTGTATCAGACAGTCGCGAATTGAATCCATCGGTACCGAAGTCTGACGCGGCGAGGCTCAAGTCGATGCGTTCACCGCCGTAGCCGAGCTGGGTGCTTAGCTGCTGCGTACCGCGCGCGCCACCCTGAGCATCGATTGCGCCGCTAAAGCCGCTCTGGTTTGGCGCAGAACTTAGGTTAATCACGCCGCCAGCATCGGCGCCATAGCTTAGGCCCTGTGGCCCGCGCAGCACTTCGATGCGCCCAACTTGGCTCGCTAAAAGATGCTCTATTGGCGCAGCTACCTGAGTGCCGCTGGGGTCAGACAGACGCATGCCGTCGAAAACCGCCAGCGTGCGAAAACCCTGTTCGCCGCGAATTCGCAGAGTCGACAGGGAACCTACGCCGCCATTGCTCGACGCGCCTACGGCGGCGGTCTGACGAAGAATGTCGGTAAGCGTAAAGCTGCCGTAGTCGCGAATTTGCTGTGCGTCGACAACCGACACCGACGTCGCTAGCTGACGGCGGGGCACAGGAAAACGGTTTCCCACTACAACTAGCTCTTCGATAGTGTCTAGGCTCGTGTTCTGAGCGGCGTTTTGTTGAGTTGATTGTGCAAGGCTAATGTTGCTTAAGCTAGTAAGCAGCGAACCTGTGAGAAGCGTGCCTAAAAATACCGGCGCGCGGGTGAGACCGCGAGGGCCTTTTAAAAATAACATGTGTAACTCCCAATGAAATTCGCCGACGCCGGAATGGCGACTCTGGCAAAATCTTTCATCAGGGAGGGGACAGGCAGAGGAGCGCAAGGCTCCGCCACTGATGTAGCCCTCCGCTGCATCAAGTAAAAAGTCTTTAAGGCTGGTATCGGACTTCGAGCGATCAGACGAATCTGGGCGCGCGTTACCGTTGCGGGGGCAGTGTCGGATTCTCACCGACTTCCCAATTAGCCAGCTTTGCTGGCACCGAGAAAGACTTATCTTGTGCCTCGCCCTGAAAATAGGGCAAAGATCAAGATGGCGGCAGTCTATAGAGAGCGAGTGAGGGAGTCAACGCGGGTGCGCATAAAAGAGTCAGCCCGCAAGTCTTGTGCGAACAGCGCGAATGATGCCGTCAGCATCCAGGCCCTCGTCTGCGAGCATCTGAGGCACCTTGCCATGTTCGATAAAGGTATCGCTGAGGCCGAGGTTTAGAATAGGCGTTCTACAATTTGTGGCTGCGAGGTGCTCGCCGACGGCAGAACCTGCGCCACCCATAATCGCATTCTCTTCGACAGTCACGAGCAGGTCGTGACTAGCGGCAAGTTCGGCGATGAGCGCAGTATCGAGGGGTTTCACAAAGCGCATATCGGCAACGGTGGCATCGAGTGTTTGGGCGGCAGTGAGCGCAGCCGTGGTGAGACTGCCAAAGGCGAGGAGAGCGACCTTCTGGCCCTCGCGCCTAATCATGCCCTTGCCGATGGGGAGCGTGTCGAGGTTTTTGCTTAGCGCGGCGCCGGGGCCTTTCCCGCGCGGGTAGCGCACCGCGGCAGGGCCCTGATAGTGATAGCCTGTGCTGAGCATGAGACGTGCCTCTGCTTCATCACTTGGGGTCATCACGACCATATTGGGAATGCAGCGAAGGTAGCTGATATCGAAGCTGCCGGCGTGAGTTGGTCCGTCTTCGCCTACTAACCCCGCGCGATCGATCGCAAAGAGCACGTCTAAATTCTGCAGGGCGACGTCGTGAATTAGCTGGTCGTAGGCGCGCTGCAGGAAAGTCGAATAGATTGCCACGACAGGCTTTGTCCCCTCGCACGCCATGCCGGCCGCAAAAGTGACCGCATGTTGCTCGGCAATCGCCACGTCAAAGAAGCGGTCTGGGAAGCGCTTGGCAAATTCGCGCATGCCCGAACCTTCGCCCATCGCGGGGGTGATGCCGACAACTTTCTCGTCGGTTTCGGCCATGTCGCAAAGCCAGTCGCCAAATACCTGTGAATAGGTTGGCGCCGCACTGGCGACCTCTGGTGTGGCAGGGGTGGGAGTGATTTTACTTAACGCATGCATGCCAAAAGGGTCGTTCTCGGACTCGCTATAGCCTTTGCCTTTTTGCGTGACGACGTGGAGCAGCTGAGGTCCGCGCAGCGTTTTGATATTGCTGAGGATCTCAACAAGCCCTTCGGTGTCATGACCGTCGACCAGGCCAATATAGTTAAAGCCGATTTCCTCGAACAGCGTGCCGGGTGACACCATGCCTTTCATGTATTCTTCGGCGCGGTGGACAGCCTTGAGGGCGGGAGGGACTTTCGACAGCATGCGCTTGCTGCCGCTACGGATAAAGTTATACGGCTTGCTCGCCCACATGCGTGCAAAATAGCTAGACAAACCGCCGACGTTATTCGAGATCGACATATTATTGTCGTTGAGGATAACCAGCACGTTGTCGTCGAGTGCGCCCGCGTGATTGAGCGCCTCGAAGGCCATCCCCGCGGTCATTGCGCCATCGCCAATTATAGCGACTGTGTGGCTGTCTTTAGTGCGCCCCTGCTGCCGTTTGGCGACCATCATGCCGAGCGCTGCACTGATCGAGGTGCTCGAATGACCCACGCCGAACGTGTCGTAAACGCTTTCGCTACGAGTAGGAAAGGCAGCGAGGCCGTTGGGTTGTCGCATGGTGAGCATTCGTTCGCGGCGACCGGTCAGTATTTTATGGGGATAGGCTTGGTGTCCCACATCCCAAACAAGGCTATCTTTAGGCGTATTAAATACATAGTGCAGGGCAATAGTCAGTTCTACGACGCCTAATCCGGCACCAAAATGGCCGCCGGTCTTACCTACCGAGTAGAGCAAAAATTCTCGCAGTTCGTGCGCCAGCGCATCGAGTTGAGTCACCTCTAGCGCACGCAGCTGATCGGGTTCATCGATAGAATCGAGCAGCGGTGTATTGGGGCGCTCAGTTGGTATTGCGTCTAACATCTACAGTAAATCCTTGTTGCTTCGGCGATAACCTTGTTCTCAGTTAAGTCGCTCAACGATATAGTCGGCCAGTCTTCGCAGCGGCTCGGCCTTTTCATCAAAATTTTCAAGCGCCTTAATCGCCTCGCCGGCAAGTTCTTCGGCCTTAGTGCGCGCGGCGTCAAGTCCGAGCAGGGACAAATAGGTGGGCTTATTGGCCTCGCTGTCCGATCCCTGTGGCTTGCCAAGAGTTGCGGTATCACTTATCTCGTCGAGTATGTCGTCGCGCACCTGAAAAGCGAGTCCTAGTTTTGCGGCATAGTCGTCTAAGCTCGCTAGGGCTTCGGCGCTGCATCGATCGTGGCTTAAGGCGCCTAAGCGGACGGCGGCACGGATCAGCGCGCCGGTTTTCAAACTGTGCATTTTCTCCAGTTGCTCGAGCGTTTGCGCCTCACCGACGGCTTGGAAGTCTAACGCTTGACCGCCCACCATGCCGCGGGCTCCTGCGGCAGAGGCGAGACAGGCAATCATGTCTATGCGCTGTTCGCTGCTTACACCGACACCGTCTGCACAAAGCAGCTCGAACGCAAGTGCCTGCAGGGCATCGCCGACGAGTATCGCCGTCGCTTCGTCAAACGCCTTGTGTACCGTTGGCTTGCCGCGGCGCAGGTCGTCGTCGTCCATCGCGGGCAGGTCGTCGTGCACCAGAGAGTAGCAGTGGATAAGTTCTACGGCAGTCGCGGCGGCGTCAGCCTGTTCGACTGAACCACCAACGGCGAGCGCGCTGGCATAGGCAAGCAGTGGTCTTATGCGCTTACCGCCATCGGCACAGGCATGAATCATGGCCTCTTGCAGTTTGGCGCTGCCCTCGTCGCTTGCGATCGCCGCCCAAAGTCGTGCGTTGACCCGCTGACGGCTGGCCTGCATGAAGCCTTCCTGCGACATCGCTAGCGAGGGTAGGGGCATAGGTGACGCTGAACTGTGGGTCGCGCTCATGATGAACTCGTTTGGCTGCCGCTCGCGGCTCTGCTCGGTTATTACGTCACTGCCGACGCAGTGATACGCCTTTTTGGTTTCGATGCGTCTGATTAGAAAGGGCTTTCGTCAGGCTCGTCTTCTAGTCTTAAGTCTTGGGTTGTTCCAGATTCGTCCAGCAGGACCTGAACTTTTTGCTCGGCTTGACGCAGCGCGGTCTGGCATTCGCGGGTCAGCTTGACGCCTTTCTCGAACGCCTCTAAGGATTCCTCAAGGGAAAGCTCTCCGTCTTCCATGGCGGCGACAAGCGTCTCTAGCTGTTCGAGTGAGCGTTCGAAATTAAATCCTGCGCCTGCCTTGGTTTTGGTGGCCTTGGTTTTGCTTGCGGCTTTCTCGGTCATGGGGCGCTCCTTACAGTGTCAGTCGGGTGCCTTCGGTAGCCTGGGCAACTACGCTGCCGCGATGGCGATGATTCTGAGCACTCCGATTATACGCCAAGTAGCGGTTAATTCACGTCAAAGTACTGTCATGCACGCAGGTGGTTTGTTATTGTCGAGCGCTTCAACCCTAAAAGGAATGTTGTTTTATGGAACTCGTCGCAATTGTTATCTCGCTCGCTCT
This sequence comes from Pseudomonadales bacterium, assembly GCA_023254735.1. Lineage (GTDB taxonomy): Bacteria > Pseudomonadota > Gammaproteobacteria > Pseudomonadales > Pseudohongiellaceae > UBA9145. Next base: position 4,714 of record JALRKV010000122.1, read on the forward strand.
GCTTCAATACTCAGTTTTTGGGATGTTGGTAGGCAAGGCGCGTGGCACCTACGAGATCAAAGCACCAGCTATCTCTGGTCACCCTATATTCGAGCGCTATTACCGCGTGCACATGAATACGCTCGAGCAGCTAACTGTGTTCATTCCCGCCATTTTAATCTTCGGTTACTTCGGTAATGCGGCAGTTGCCGCCGGCTTAGGGCTTGTTTTTCTCGTCGGGCGAGTGATGTTCCTACTTGGTTATGTAAAAGACCCAGCGAAGCGTGGCCCCGGCTTCCTAATCGGCTATATCCCCACAGTCGTCTTGCTAATAGGCGGACTCGTCTATGCTGTACGGGCGGCATTGTAAAAGGGCGCGAACTCAGTCAGGGGCTTGCCGCTGCCTGAGTTGCCGCTTTTGCCGCGGCTGCGGTATTCTCTTTTTAAGATCATTTTGTCCCTATTAAGCCAGCGATAGATCAACACGCTAGAAAGTAGCTAACTATGAGTGGAACGATAAAGCCCGTCTTGAGCGATGATAATTTTACCCGGTCGGCCGGCAAGCAATTGGGGCTCTATGCGTTGCTCGCTCTGGGAATATTGGCCGGCTTGATGACCTTGCTTTCATTCTTGGCGAGCGGCAGCGGTGGGGGGACTAGTGGCGGTGCCATCGATATCGAGAACAACAGCATCACAATAACGCTTCGCCAGGAGCCACCGCAGTTGGACTCTGGTCGCTCTACCGACGCGGCAAGTTTTGGAGTGCTGGGCCATGTCATGGAAGGCCTCTTGAGCTACGACAGGGCAGGTCAGCTAATTCCAGGAGTCGCCGAGAGGTGGGAGATCCGCGAAGACGGTGCGACCTTTTGGTTACGCGACAACGCTTTTTGGAGCGATGGAAAACCAGTAACGGCGCATGATTTCGTGTTCGCTTGGCGCAGAGTAGTCGATCCCGCAACCGGCTCGCAGTATGCCTTTATCACCTACCCGATTAAGAATGCGGAGGCGATTACGAACGGTGATCTACCCATCCAGACTCTTGGCGTCAGTGCGGCAAACGACAAGCAGCTCGAGGTGATTTTTGAGCAGGCGACGCCGTATTTCGACAAACTCGTTGCGTTCATAACCTTTCTGCCTGCGCGCGAAGACTTCTTTGAGTCTACCAATGGGCGTTACGCCGCCGATGCCGACATGCTTCTCTATAACGGTCCTTATTTGCTCACCGAATGGGTGCACGGCGCCTCGATGCGCTGGACGAAAAATCCGTATTACTGGAATGATGAGAAAGGCTTTCTCGATGAGATCAACGTGGCTTATATCACGACCGATGTGAATGCCAAGCTGAATCTCTTTAAGGACGCGCAAATCGCCGATACTGACCTCGTTGCACCGATGCTGCCCGAGGCGATGGAACGGCGCTGGCACATCGATCGGTTTATGGACGGCACCGTGTTTTTCCTCGAGTTCAACCACCGCGAGGGACGCATTACAAAGAACAAGAATTTCCGCCGCGCACTGCAACTCGCACAAGATCCCTCTGAGCTAGTCTATAAGGTATTAAAAGAGGCAGCTTATATTCCCGCCGAGAGCCTCTTCCCGAGTTGGATTCAGGGCGCAGGCGATCTTTTCCGCAAGCAGCACCCGCCTATCAAACACCAAATGAATATCGAGAAAGCGCGCGAACACCTTGAGCTTGCGCGAAGAGAACTCGGGTTTGATACGTGGCCACCGATCGTCTTGTTGACCGGAGACACGCCCGTCTCGACGCTTTCGGCGGAATACTACCAAGAGCTCTTCAAGCGGAATTTGGGTCTTGAGGTGCGGATCGACCTTCAAACCTTCAAGCAGCGTCTCGCAAAGATGACGTCTGGAGAATTCGACATAGTGCTGTCGGGTTGGGGGCCAGACTACGATGACGCGCTTACTTTCGGCGACCTTTTCTCATCTTGGAATCTTAACAATCGAGGTCGCTATGACAGCGCAGAAATGGATGGCTATGTGCGCATCGCGCAGTCGGAACTCGATCCCGTAAAACGGATGCAGGCATTCGCCGAGATTCAGCGGCTTAGCTATGAAGACGTCGTGGTGCTGCCAATGTATGAGCGCGGTTGGTCTTTTGTGGTCGATCCTCGGCTCGATGGGTTGATTAGGCGTACGGTGGGACCCGAGGTCGACTACACTTATGCGTCAATAAAAAAGTAGTCTAAAACGAGTCGTTTAGAGTTTTTCGGCGACAAAGCAAAGGCAGTACTAAACAATGTGGAGTTTTATCCTCAAGCGTCTCGTTCAAGGTGTGATCACGGTGTGGTTCATCGCCACCGCGACATTTTTCGCGATGCACAATGTTCCCGGCGATCCGCTGCTCAACGACCGCGCAATGACCGCCGCAATACGCGCGAATGTTGAGGCGAAATATGGACTCGATAAGCCGATCTCTGAGCAATATGTCATTTACCTTGGCAACTTAGTGCAAGGCGATTTCGGCATCTCCTTCACGCAAGAAAACCGCGAGGTAAATGATATTATCCGCGAGCATTTCCCTGTCTCGGCCACGCTCGGCATTCTTGCGGTTCTTTTCGCCGCGGCGGGCGGCGTTCTGTGGGGCGCGCTTACCGCACTCTATCGAAATCGCATGCCCGATTACGTCATCATGTTCTTCGTCATTCTTGGCATCTCGGTGCCGAGCTTCGTCATCGCCGCGGTTAGTCAGCTAATGCTGGTGGGCGTAAATTCGGCGCTTGGCGCGACACTGCTGCCAGTCGCAGGCTGGGGCACGCTTTCGCATATGCTTTTGCCTGCGCTCGTATTGGGGCTCGGGACGATGGCGTATCTGACCCGTCTCATGCGTTCGTCGATGCTTGAGGTAATTGGCTCGGACTACGTCCGTACAGCTAAAGCGAAAGGGCTTCCCGCCGCGCGCATTTTCACCAAACACCAACTTCGAAATGCGATCCTGCCCGTGATCACTGTGTTAGGTCCTTCGATCGCGGCTATCACCACCGGGGGGTTCGTCGTTGAACTCGTGTTTGCAATCCCAGGCCTTGGGCGCTATTTCGTACAAGCAGTGCAGCAGCTCGACTACACCGTGATAATGGGCACGACTGTGTTCTACGGTGCGTTTCTCGTGTTTATGGTGATCGTGGTTGATGTGCTCTATGGCTTTATCGATCCCCGCGTGAGGATGCAGTGATGGCAACTCATTCTAAGGCAGTGCTCGATTTTTCCCCCGTTGGCGCCGCGCGCGACGCGCAAACGCTGTCTCGTCCCTCCCTGTCTTATTGGCAAGACGCGTGGTTAAGACTTAAAGCTAATCGCCGCGCACTCGTGTCGCTTTTTCTGGTCATCGGTTTGCTGTTGTTCACTCTGGTAGGCCCTTGGCTGTGGCGGGTGAATCCGGCTGCACAAGACCTCGATCAGGTGAGTCAGCCGCCGGGCGTCGACCGTTCGGCGCTTATTGTCGCGCCCTACACCCCATGGCTTGGGGGCGATGTTCCAGGCACTGGCCTAAGACTTGCCGAGCCGGCGACGACGCAGTCGGTGCGATTGGCGTGGGATGCTCTGCCCAGCGCGCAAGGGCACCGCGTCTACCGCAATATCTTCCCCGTTGGGCCCGAGCGTGCCTATGGCATACCGCGCGCTGAGTTTTTCGATAATTCGACACTCATCTTTGAAGATCGCCTCGACGTGAAGCCTGGCACCTACTACTACACGCTCGTCGGATTGAACGACGATGGGAGCCTGTCGTCAGAGACCTCCTCGCTGACCGTCGAAGTGCAACGTGTGACAACCGTCGCCGAGGCGCGCGAGCGGGGACTCGTTGCCAGCGACGAAGCGCTTGCACCCGGTGATCGTGTCGAGCTTGCGCTGCACCCTTTGGGTACTGACTACCTAGGTCGCGATATGCTTGCGAGACTCATGGCGGGCGCGCGCGTTTCGCTGTTTATCGGGATTGGCGCACCTCTGTGCTTCGTCTTGTTTGGCGTGTTCTTTGGCTCGGTGGCAGGGTTCATTGGTGGCAAAACGGATCAGGTGATGATGCGCTTTGCCGATTTCGTGGTTGCTCTGCCGTTTCTGCTCTTTATGATTCTTTTCAAAATTGCGTTTGGCATCGGGCCGGGCGAGAGCGGGGTGATGCCGATGCTTGTCGCACTCGTGCTGCTTATGTGGCCAGCGACTGCGCGCCTAGTGCGCGGGCAAATTCTGCAGATTAGGGAGCAGGGGTATATCAGCGCGTCGCAGTTACTCGGCGCCAAAACGCATTATTTAATATTACGGCACATGCTACCGAATACCCTCGGCGTGGTGCTCGTGACCCTGACGTTCGCCATCCCTAGCGCCATTTTCACCGAGGCGTTCCTGTCCTTTATCGGTATGGGTGTGGCGCCGCCGACACCCTCGTGGGGGTCTATGTCGAACGAGGGCATAAAGACAATGCTCACCACGCCACATGAGCTTATTTTCCCCGCGATGCTTATCAGCATCACCGTGCTCGCATTCAATTTGCTCGGAGATGGGTTGCGCGATGCGCTCGATGCCCGCATGAGGAATAGAGAATGAAGCAGGCAGCAGTAGAATTGTTAGCCGTCGAAAACCTCAATGTCGAATTCGATACCTATGGCGGCGTCGTCCACGCGGTTCGCGGCGTTGATTTTAGTGTGGCCGCGGGTGAGACGCTTGCGATAGTCGGCGAGTCCGGCTGCGGAAAATCAGTGACGGTGCAGAGCATGATGGGGCTGATTCCCATGCCGCCGGGGCGAATTACACAGGGTTCCGCCCGCCTTCGCGGGAAGGAAATTTTGGGTCAGTCGCGTATCGATGGGCGTGAGATTCGCGGCGCGCAGATCGGCATGATTTTCCAAGACCCCATGACCGCGCTCAACCCGACGATGACCATCGGTGATCAGATAGCGGAGCCGCTTCAGGTTCATAGAGGCTTGAGCCGAGCGGCGGCCGCACGCGAAGCGATCAGATTATTAGAAGTAACGCGAATTCCGGAAGCTGCAACGCGGGCGAAACAGTATCCGTTCGAGTTCTCAGGGGGCATGCTACAGCGCGCGATGATCGCGATGGCGATCGCTTGCAAGCCCGAAATACTGATCGCCGACGAGCCAACCACTGCGCTCGACGTGACGATTCAGGCGCAAATTCTCGACCTGCTTCAGGAGCTGCAGCGCGAGACAGGCATGGCGATTGTGCTTATTACGCACGACCTCGGCGTGGTCGCGCGCATGGCGGATTCTGTGGCGGTGATGTATGCCGGCAAGGTGGTAGAGCGGGGCAGCGTCGATGATATTTTCTACCGCAGCGCGCACCCCTATACACTCGGTCTTAAGGCCGCCATGCCTAGCAACGACCCAACACGCAAACAGAGCTTGCAGCCAATCGAAGGCAGTCCGCCCGATCTGTTCTCGCCGCCACCCGGCTGTGGCTATGCGCCTCGATGTCCGCACGCAATGAAAGTCTGCCAACAGCAGCAACCACCAGAGACCGCGCTATCGAGTGCCGAGATCGGCCGCCCGCATGGCAGCCGCTGCTGGCTGCACGACGCAGACTCTCCGTTTAAACCCGCCGAGCTACATTTTCTCGACGGCGGTAGCGATGCCGAGAAGGGAGCTGTTTTGTGAGCGATTCTTTGAATAAAACACACGGGCCCACGCCGCTGGTTGAGGCGCGCGGGCTGACACGGTATTTTGACGTCGGCCGCGGCAGGCGCGTCCACGCGGTCGA
>JALRKV010000152.1 GCA_023254735.1 Pseudomonadales bacterium
CCTCGGCTTCCCAGGCTGCGCTCGCAGACGATGCTGCGGCGGTCAAAACTATTGCCGGCGTGCTGGTTGGCCTTAACCACTTTCCCTCGGCTGAGGACAAAGCAGCGCTCGCAGCAATTGCCGCCGATGAAGCAAATGGAATGGCTGTTCGGGCGCTCGCGAATGCGGTAGCGAATATCCAGCATGCGGCGACCGCAGAAGACAAAGCGGCCATGGAACAGATAGTGGCGAGCGATATGGCTGATAGCCAATCGAAGTCGTTAGCGCAAATTGTTCTGGGTATAAATCATGTGCCGAGCGCGGACGCCAAAGCGTCATTGCAGGCAATGCTATAGCCGAACGGTCGTTTGTGAGTAGTTATTTGACTCAAGCCGAAGCGCCGTCCATCGAGAAAACCGGCTGGCCCCGAGTTCTCACGATGGAGGCGTTTCGCGCTGCTTGGCCTTTCGAAGGAGAGGCGTTCTGGCAAACAGTTTTTGAAATGCATAAAGATAAGATGCAGATCAAAAACCCTCGCGTCGCCATCGTTAATTTAGAGAAAATTTTCACCGCTACCTTTAGCCTGACAACCGAGAAGGGCTTTCAGGCAATGAGTCTTCGCGACCTCAGTAGCGAGGCGCAAATAAGCATGGGCGGCCTGTATTCGTATATCGGTAGTAAAGAAGATTTGGCGGGTGTTATTGAAGGCGTGCTTCGTGCGTGTATCGATAAGGTTGTTGCTGGGCTCAATCAGGCTAATCTTGAACCGGTCGACTTTTTGCGGACGTTAATTTTCAGCGAAATTTACATGGTCGAGGTGTTAAGGCCTTGGTATCAGTTCTGCTTTATGGAAGTGAAAGGCCTGCCGCGCTCGCAGCAGCAGCAAACCCTAGAGCTCGAGCTGCGGTTCGAAGAATCGCTTATTGAAGTATTCGAAAAAGGCGCAGCAAGCGGGGTATTTCAGTGTACAAATCCTCAACTGCTCGCGTCACAGGTCACCGCTCAACTTGAGCAGTGGCACCTAAAGCAGTGGAAATTTAAGCTGCGGGGCGTCACAAATGATGATTACGCGCAGTTCATTTTTGACAATCTGATGCGTTGTCTTCGCTGCGAGACTGTAGTCGGGCCTTAGCTATTCGCCGGAATAAGCCCTTTTTTATCTGCATAAAATTCGCGAATCTTGATTAAATCAGCCTCCATATCGCCGCTGGGATAGAAGAAATCGGCGAGTCCTGCCTCTTTGTTATCGCCATCGACATAGCCCATCAATATAGGGACGCCCGCATTGCGCGCGATGTGATAGAACCCGGTTTTCCAAGCCTTCACCTTGCTGCGTGTGCCTTCGGGAGGCACTAGCACTACTACCTCAGGATTTTCGCGGTAAAGCCGAACTGTTTCGTTAACCACGTTGTGGGATTTGCTGCGATTAATGGGAATGCCGCCGAGGTATTTCATGAGCCAGCCCGCACCGAAGGGGAAGAGGGTGTGCTTGCCCATCCAGAAGACGCGAAGGCGCAGCTTGAGGACGACCATAAGCATCAGCGGGAAATCCCAGTTGCTCGTGTGCGGCGCACCGATCAAGACGAAGCGGCCGTTCTTTTGCTCCTCTCCGACGGCTTTCCAGCCAATTAATTTCAGGCCAACAATCGAAAGAAGCCGGAGTAGTGGCGTAAGTAGCGGTGTTGAAAATACTGTCATGCGCATAGGGTAATCATTCCTAAGTAAAGTGCTCGGCGTGTGGTTGAGTGCTCTCGCTGGGTCTATTCAAGTCTCCACAGGCTAAGATTCAAGGCCCCACGGGCGAAGATAGTCACTTGAATTATGTTCTACCAATCCCTTTAGCGGGCCACAGGGGGTTCCTAGATACAGGAAGCCGATGATTTTTTCATGTGATTGGACGCCGAGGCCGGAGCGGACTATTTCGTGATAGGCCTTTGAACCTGTGCGCCACATCGAGCCAAGCCCCTGCGCATAGGCTGCAAGAGACATGCACTGAACGGCTGCTGCCGCCGAGTATTCCTGCTCGATGCTTGGCACCTTCGGGTGCTCTTGCAGCGAGGCAATGGCAACTATGATCGTTGGCGCGCGCAGAGGTTTGTTGAAAATCTTCTCTCGCTGAGCGGGGGTTAGCTCGACACCATCGGCCACATCGGCTGCAACGAAAAGCTCGCCTAATTTTGTTAGCGCCTGATTCTGCAGTAGCAGAAATCTTGAGGGGCGCAGTAGCGCATGATCGGCGGCGCGCAGAGCAGATTGAACGATAATATCGAGTTGTTCGCGAGAGGGAGCAGGTGTGGTGAGTCGAGGACTAGAGCGCCGAGTGGTGAGGGCTTCAAGTGCGTCCATAAAAGCGTTCCTAAAGTGTATATGCCTGCCGCGCGACGCTGAGTCTCAAGCGGCTGTAACCGGAGAGATGCAGCTTACTGGATTTGATCGGCTTCGCGTACCCCTCGGTCGTAATCATTTGCTGATAGCAAACGAATAGCCACAAAAATTGAAGGGAATAACACCTGATAAAACAATGCATTGTCGTCATAAAAAGGGTTAATTGCCGTGATACTGTCATATTCTTGATGGTATACTTTTTAGCTAAATTGACGATAACCCTTAGCACGCAGTTGTGACTTCCCTCACTCACTGCGAACACGGTTTAGGGGATTATACGTAGAGCTTTTAAGTCGATGGTCCCACTCGCTCTTCGCGGCGTAAGACATGAGTATTAGGACTTGACTGCGGCGCGCTTACTTCGCGCGCGACTTGCATAACAAAACTGTGAAATTTTCTCAAAAAAGATAGGATTGCTCTAGTTATGAATTCGAAGGCAGATGTCATCGCGATAAGCACCGAACGAGCGCCATACCCGCAAGCCAAGTCGCGGTGGTTTGGTAGCGTGAAGCGGGAGCGACTGCGCCTTGTCTTTGCCTTCTACTCGCCCGATGGTAATGAAATCGCCATGCCGATCGCGAGTATGTCTGCCTACCTCAAGCGGGACTTCCCCTGGGTCGACGTCATCAATGAGCCGATCCTGATTCTGCGTGATGAAGAAAAGTATTCACCCACCAACTACGCGAAGATGATCGAGGCTCACGATGCCGACGTGATTGCTTTCTCCGTGATGAGTCCACATTGGTATCCCATGGAGCCTTATTTCGAAGAGCTCAAAAAATTGCTGCCAAACCTGCCAATTGTCATCGGCGGCTATCAGGCCATGCTGTCGCAGCAGCAGACGATTGAGAACCCTAACGTTGACTATATCTGCACCGGCGACGGCGAATACGCAATCGGCAATCTGGTTCAGCATTTGAAGGGTACAAAAGACGGTCACGTCGACGGCATGTGGGAAAAACTTATCGACGGAGAGATTTACGAATCAGAACCGCATCAGATAGGTGACCTCGCTTCGCTCCCGTTCCCAGATTACGAAGTGTTCGCGAAAGAAGATGGCTTCAAAGATGTGAACTCCTCCATCTTCGGCCCGAAGGGCAAACTCGTGCTGCCGGTGATGACTGGTCGCGGCTGCCCCTATCGCTGCACCTATTGCTGCAATACGCCAATATTAGAAGGTTGGAAAACCAAGAAGACCTTCCTGCGAAAATACGATCCGCAGGATATGGTCGACGAACTCGTTCGACTGCGCGACAAATTTAATGTTGGCTACTTTGAGTTCTGGGACGAGCTGTTTTTGTCGAACCTGAAATTCGTACGCGCCTTTTTTGCACTCTACAAAGAACAGCTCGGTCTGCCTTTCTCAATCAATTCTCGCGTTGAAGTGATGAACGAAGAGTTCTGCAAAACCGCGGCAGAGGCGGGATGCCATACCATTTGGTTCGGGATTGAAAGCGGCGATGAGGAGTTCCGCGCTAAAATGCTTGGCCGTAAGATGACGAATGAGCAGGTCATTGCCGCAGCGGAGAATTGCAAAAAAGCGGGAATTAACCGTCTGACGTTCAATATCGTCGGTGCGCCATTAGAAACCGCGGAAAATATGCGGCAGACACTCGAGTTAAATAAGAAGATCGCGCCAGAGCATTTCTTCTTCTTCCCCTACATTCCGCTGCGTGGAACGCCGCTTTACAATATTGCGAAAGAGGAAGGCCTACTGCTTGAAACCAAGCGCAATCTCCATTACTTGTCGGCGGCTAATGACCGACAGTTCACGCTCAATATGAAGGAGCGCCCGGAGCTATTAACAGCCGAAGAATACGATGAGATCTGCAAAGAGATGTTAGCCTTCCAAGAGGCGAATAATCGACTCAGCTATTCCGATGAGGAAACGGGCGAAACCTCGCCAATGACCGTCGAAGACAAGAGTTTCTCGCTTGTGGAAGATCCAGTGCCCAAGGCTGAGGCCGAAGTCCAACTTGCGCCAGCCGTAGACGATTCCGTGCAACAGTTCACGCCGCCGCCTCAAATCGCGACCGAGGGAAAAACGTCACTGCTTGACAGCGTGAGGGGATTCTTCCGCAGCTAGCGCCCTTTTTACTGTGACCCAGCTGATCATCGCCATGAGGGTGTTGGCGAAGACAGCTCCGCCGAAAAAGCCTGTCACGCCGTAAAGGCGGCTTCCTAGATAGGCGCATGGCACGTAGAAAATAAAGAATCGTGCAATACTAAGATAGAGCGCAGTCATGGGGCGATGCATGGCGTTAAGCGATGAATTGCTTAGAATGATTATGCCCTGCATTCCATATCCCATCGGTAAGATCCAAATAAATAGACGGATTGTCTCGAGCACTTCAGGGTCCGAGGTAAAGAGGCCGGCTATCCAAGGTGCGGCAAAAATCAGCAAAAGGTAAACGGCGAGTTGCCAGACCACAATAAAGCGAAGGCTTATGCTATAGGCCTCTTTTATCCGATCTAATCGTCCTGCCCCGTAGTTTTGGCTTATTAGGGGCGGCAGCGTGGATGACATCGCAAGTACCAGAAGGGTCGCAATGGGTTCGAGCCTCGCGCCGACGCCAAATGCTGCGACTACGCTAGTTCCGAATCCTGCCGCTATCGCAGTCATAGTCCCCATCGCGAGCGGTGTCATCATGTTGGCGCCGGCGGCTGGCAATCCTATCCGTAACATCTCCCGTGATGAGCTCACTAGTATTTGTTGGCTCGGTAGGCGAGTGCTTATCAACTGGTGTTTGATGGCGAGATGATAAAAAAGATAGCCATAGCCAACAGTCCACGCAGCGAGAGTCGCGATCGCGGCGCCCTTGATGCCCATGGCAGGGACAGGTCCCCAGCCGAAAATCAGCAAGGGATCTAGGAGTGCGTTGATAAGACCTGACCCGGCCATGATGATGCTCGGCGTCTTCGAATCGCCATGCGCGCGCAGAATGCTATTTGCCGTCATTAGACCAACGAGGAGGACGCTGCCAGGGAACCAAATGCTCATATAGTCGTGAATTAGTGCAATAAGCGTTGCGTCGGCTCCCATCACAGTAAACAGCGGCTCCATGAAAAACCAGCAACCTGCAATGAGCGCCGCGGCGAAGGCAAGCGCGACGTAATTGATGACTGTTGAGCTTTCCTTAGCCCGGACGAGGTCTTCGCGGCCGATGTATTTAGCGACAACCGCGGAGGCGCCGATGCCGAGTCCGATTGCTAGGCTCATGATGGTGAAGGTGACAGGGAAGGTGAAGCTGATTGCCGTAAGCTCGGCGGTGCCTAAAAGGCTCACGAAGAATGTGTCTACGAGACTGAACGTAAACATCATGAACATGCCGACGATCATCGGCAGAGTCATTCGGATTAGTGACGCTCTTATTGAGCCTTCGACAAGGCTATGTTTTTGTTTCTGGGTAGACGGCTCAGTGCGCTGGCTAGTATTCGATGACTCGTTTGACATAGCGCGCCTACCCTGTGTGATTGCTGTTAAGGATTATTTCTTTGCTTGGCGCAGTTTTACCATCTGCTTGAGAATTTTGGGATTGGCGAACAGAAGTTCTTGCGCGTTCGAATAGTCGGGGTTCGCCAATTCAGAACCGATCAAGCCACCCGCCTCCTTCAGAATCAATGCCGCGGCGTCGATTGAGTGACTGGCGCCGGCGACATTTGGCGCCCAGCCGCCTTGGAGTCGATCCGCGGCTGTGCTGACTATGTCTAATGCCGTGCAGCCAGAGATGCGCACGCGCGCACCAGCGTCGACAACGGCACGCTGCAACTCTAGGAATGTACTGATGTCCTCCGACTCGTCATTGAGACCGACAAGCGCGCCGGCACTGAGTTCTGTTTCTTTGCCGACGCGGAGTCGTCGCGAGTTTAGCTGAGCGCCACCACCGCGCGACGCCACGAACTCTTCATTTGTCATAGGGCAGACTACGGCGGCATGTTGAATAACACCCTCTACCTTGCAGGCGAGCGACACCGCGAATTGCGTGTAGCCGCGCGCGAAATTGTGATTGCCAATCAACGGGTCTATTAGCCAAACGATGTCCTTGCGTGTGCCAGCACGCAGGCCGGTTGCACGAGAATCGATGCTGTGGTCTGGGTAGGCTTTGAGTAGGTGATACTGCAGCGTCTTGTCGGAATCGAGGTCCATCGACGTGAGGAATGAATCAGGATCATCGTTAATCACTTTGATTCGATCGAGTCTATCGCTGCTATGGGCTATCGCCTCGGCGGCATCACGCGCTGCTTTCAGCGCAATATTTATCATTGGGTGCATTAAACCAATCCTATCAAAGTGGTCTCTGCGCGCGCAGATTGAAGCGCCGAGTAACGAGCTATAACTCGATGAACGGCGCGCGAGGCGAAAGCAGAAAAAGTAAAGAGCGAGAGACTCATTCATCGCACCATCGCATAGCCATGGCGATGAGTAGTCCCAGAGGTCACAATGATAACAGAAGAGTGACGATGCGATGAATTTCTTTATCTAACTCACGAGGTTTTTGGCTAGTCGATCCTCGTGCCCATGCTGCTATAATACGCGTTTGACAGACTCCTCCTAAGGAAATCCCACTTGAATATCGAGAACAAGCCCACTGCGGCCGACTGGATGCCACTATTGGATCCAAGCCAGATAGCCGTCGTATTAGTTAACACCTCGCATCCGGGTAATATTGGGGCCACGGCTCGGGCAATGAAAAATATGGGGCTCACGCAGCTGATCCTCGTGGATCCCGAGGATTTCCCAAGCGGTGCGGCAACGGCGCGAGCGGTTTCTGCCGTCGATATTCTCGAGAACGCGCGAGTGGTGGGCACGCTGGAAGAAGCGGTGGCAGACTGTGGCCTGATTATCGGTACGAGTGCGCGTTCACGAAAACTTCCCTGGCCTATGCTTGATGGTGAAAGCTGCGCCGATAAGGTGTTTAGAGAGCATAAGACCAACAAAGTGGCTTTGGTCTTCGGTCGCGAAGATTCGGGTTTAAATAACGAAGAGCTTCAGCTCTGCCAGTACCATGTGCAGATACCTAGCTCGCCCGAATGTAGTTCGCTAAATCTATCGGCGGCGGTGATGGTTATAACCTATGAGCTCGCCAAGCGTGCGCGCCATCAAGAAAACGCGGTGAAATTACCCGAAGATGATTTTTGGGATCAAGAGCGTGCTACTGCAGATGAGAATGAGCGATTCTTCGAGCATCTTGAAAAAGTGATGATCGCGATTAGATTCCACGATCCAGAGAACCCTCGGCAACTCATGCAGAGGATGCGCCGGCTCTTCGGGCGTATTCGAATTGATGTCATGGAGATGAATATTCTGCGCGGTATATTAAGCAACATCGAATGGCATATAAAAACACGAGAGGAGCGTAAGGTGCCTCCTCGCGGTGCGACCATTGAGCAGCTCGAAGAGCAAATGTCACAAGAGAGAACTTAGCGCCTTGCGCGGGCCGCTTGGCCTGCGCTTTTGCCGCGGCCGCCCCTCGCAGGCTTCCCTCGAGCGACTGGCCTGCCCTTAGGTTTTTCATGCGGTACCAAATGCTTTTCTTCATTGCCAATCAAGTCCGTGCGCCCAAGCTTTGTTAGCGCTGTGCGTAGCATTGGCCAATTTTTTTCATCGTGATAGCGAAGAAACGCCTTCTGTAGGCGGCGCTGCTCTAAATTCTTCGACACTTTTACTTTGTCGCTCTTGTAGCGCACTTTTTCGAGCGGGTTGCGCTCGGAGTAGTACATAGCCGTTGCGAGGGCCATCGGCGAAGGGTAGAAGGTCTGGACTTGATCAGGTTTAAACTTTCTTTCCTTGAGCCACAGGCTTAGATTCAGCATGTCCTCATCGTCGCTGCCCGGGTGAGCCGCGATAAAGT
>JALRKV010000057.1 GCA_023254735.1 Pseudomonadales bacterium
GAGCGAGTTCGCAGAGAATTCGATGTTGCCCTGGCTAAATTCTTGTACCACTTCTTTGAGTGATACACCTGCACCCACAACCGATGAGGCTTTCTGGAGTGGTGACGTCGCGAAAATATCGCCGAAGTCAGCAGTCGAACGTTTAAAGCCTGAGGTGCCGGCGTTCGCAATATTGTTAGAGGTTACGGCCAGCTCAGTCGTTGCTGCATTGAGGCCTGTTAGCGAGGTATAGAATGACATGTGTGTTTTCCCCTAGTTTAAATTTGGATACGGTCGATCGCGGCCATATCCAAGATGCGCCCGTCTTCGATTTCGAATTTCATTGTTTGTGACTCGGCATCCCAGCTTACTGCGGTGATGTTCTGCTCTGTCGTGAGTGGTACTGCAAAGCGTGAGTCGCCCTTAGTGGCCGACATCGAGAAATTATAAGTGCCGTCGGGCATCTCATCGCCATGGGCATCTTTACCATCCCACTTGAGCTGGAGGTTGCCGGCATTAATTTTTTCAAAATCTTCGCGATAGATAAGCTGACCGGATTCGGCATCGTAGACGCTGAATACTGCTTCGTCCGCCGACATCGGCATCAGAGCAGTTGCTTCGATCACGCGACCTGCCCCACCTCGAACAGACCTTCCGTCGAGGTTAAGCGTCTTGCCTAATAGATTTGAGCCAAGTAAAAACTTTTCGGTTTTCGATTCTGCCGCCATCTCTTCCATCGATGTACGCACGCCTTGCATTGCCTCGAGTGAAGAGAACTGCGCAAGCTGTGCAACGAAAGCCTCATTGTCCATCGGGCTGAGTGGATTTTGGTTTTTTAGTTGAGTCGTAAAGAGCTCGAGGAACGCGTTGCGGCCCAAAGCATCTTCCTCTGTACTTGCCTTCATCTGCTGGCTTTCATACTGATTGGTGGTCAGTATGTTAGCTGGGAGTAAACCTGCGTTTTGAACAGACATGGATTAGCCTCTAGACTTTGATCACTTCGAGTGTTCGGCTCATCAACTGTTTTGCCGTTGAAATCACCTCGATATTGTTTTGGTAAGCACGCGAGGCATCCATCATTTCGATGAGTTCTTCGATCTCATTGACGTTCGAAGCGAACACATAACCATTCTCGTCTGCGAGAGGATTATTCGGCTCGAACACCTGCTTTACCGGCTTAGGATCGTCAATGATTTCGTTCACGCGGACACCGCCTTCAAACGATTCTTTCCCACTCATTGCATTATTTAACAGGCTCTCGAACACGGGGCGTTTAGCACGAAAAGCGCCTGCATCCGTGCCGGCGACAACGCCAGCATTTGCAAGGTTACTTGCGGTCGTATTCATGCGAATAAGCTGAGCATTCATGCCCGTGCCTGCGATACTCATGAGTCTTTCGAATGACATTGCCTGTCTCCTTACCGCTCTATAGTGCGAGCGTTATTCACCGCGCAGCGCTTTGCGCATACCTGATATTTTGTTCTCTAGAAACTGAATCGATGCTTGATAATCAGCTACAGCTCGTCCGAAACGTGCCTGCTCAACACCCATCTCAACAGTGTTGTTGTCGAGGCTTGGATTCAGCGGCGTGTAGTACGTAATTGCTGAATTCATATTTTGCTGCAACGCTCCACCTGCGCCGATGTGTTTCGCTTTTGTCGCGTGCATCGTTTCTGCGTTGCTGGTTGCGCTTTTGTACTGCTTTAGTACTTTCGCGAAATCGAGGTCTTTGGCTTTGTAGCCCGGAGTCGACGCATTAGTGATGTTGCCCGATATGATTTCGAGGCGACGACTCTTAACGCTCGCGGCTGCACTGTTAAATCCAAAATAGCTGTCGAGTGATGGCATGCGCCTAATCTTCCTAAAAGTTTTCTCTCCGCCTAGGCATTGCAGAATCGATGCCAACTTGTTCTTCGTGCAGCAAATTAATTCTATTAGGTAGCACAATCAGCTACTTAGCAGACACCGCGCGCGAAAACGGATAACAAACCTGTAAAAAAATAGACAGCTTAAACAAGGCTTTTCGAGACCATCAAAGCCAAAGCGGCAGCAAAGCGGCAAGTGGCAAAGCAAAGCGGCAAAGCAAGACATAAACGTGACAGTGGGAAGGTGTTCTAGCCAGGCGCGGTAATTTTCTCTAGACTCGCGGCCATGACATTAGCGTTTACAGTAGAAAAATTTACTTCAGCGTCCCAGCTGTTGAAGCGCAAACGGCGAGTTCGGTTCCTCTTTGTCCTCAGCGTTTTCGTCGCGCTATTCGCTTTTAAGCCTCTCGTTGTGGCGGCGGCAGAGGACACAGCTGATCCTAAGCAGCGCGCCGTCGAAACGATTACCGAATGGATCGCTGAGAAAGAGCAGCTAGAGGCATCGCGCATCGATGTGCTTGCAAGCGACCGACGCTTCCGAGTGCCCGACTGCGAGGGTAACTTTGGTGTCGACTATGTTACACAGCCAACTATCTCGACCTCGCAGCGCGCCAACGCCACTGTGAGAGTAGGCTGCGATACGACACAGTGGTCTGCCGTTCTTCGCGTCAATATTTCTGCTCAACCGCAAACGCTGGTTTTTGCAAACGATTTGGCCGCTGGAGAAATCGTCGCAGCTCAAGATGTTGCGCTGGGCAACTCAACCGATTCTCCCTCGCAAGCTAGACTCAATGAGGTTGTTGGAAGGTCACTGACTCGCTCTGTTACGCGCGGAGAGAGGGTACAACAAGAGTCACTCACACAGATGGTCGATGTGTATATCACCACGTCGACCGTGCGTCGTGGCGAACCTATCCAGCAAGGCACGTACCGCAGAACGTCGGTCGATTTTGCACAGGCCAGCGTCCAACAGCGGCTTACCCCAGATCAAATCAGCGCCTCGGTAGCAAGGCGAGATCTCCGGGAAGGAACGACTCTTACACTTAGCGACCTCCAATTTGCCAGCGATGCATTGGTCGCAACCACAGTGGTGGAGCAGGGCTCAATGTTCGATGCGTCTAATTTCGACGTACAGGCAATATTTGAACGCTTGCCTCAGGATGCGGTGCTCGATCCCCGCCAACTCATGCGCGCAACGACTAAACGTCGGCTGACTCCGGGTGACGTGATACGCTACTCTGATGTTCGCATGCAGCCACACGTTGGTGCCGGCGAAAGTGTTTTACTGACGGTCATTCGTGGCTCGATCGTTCTTACCGTAGAGATGGAGGCCCGCGGCGACGGGTATATCGGCGATAAAGTAGAGTTGAGCAACCCAGAATCGGGTGAGATAGTCATGGCAACTGTTACGGGGGTGGGCGAAGCACGCCGCGATTAACCCTTTGCTTGGTGACTTTCTCGGGAAAATGGGTAATTAGCATTAAAGTCGGGCCTTAAGCTGTCGATTGGCCCACTAGAGAACGACAGATCTTAGCAATAGTGCAGATCAAAGGAAGAAAACTCATGACAGACGCAATTTCAAATAACGCAGCTAACGCAGCCAACGCCCTCAAAGCCGCGGCACGCACAGCCGAGGCGACTACTAAGGCACGTG
Source organism: Pseudomonadales bacterium (assembly GCA_023254735.1). GTDB lineage: Bacteria > Pseudomonadota > Gammaproteobacteria > Pseudomonadales > Pseudohongiellaceae > UBA9145. The sequence continues at coordinate 3,499 of JALRKV010000057.1, forward strand.
TCGACGCCGAGAGCGTAGCCGAGCAGGCACCAGCTCCTGCGAAAATCGAGCCGAGCACCGTAGAGCTAACACCGGCGTTAAAGAACGCGCTCGTTGAAGCGGATTTCGACGCCGCCAAGGTGCAAGAAATCAAAACAGCGCTCGAGCAAGGTAATTACCCACTCGACAACAAGAAGATCGCAGAGAGCTTTGTTCCGTTAGAGAAACTCCTGTAACGTAGCGGCTCAAGCAGAAGCATCCGCGAGACACTATGCCCAACCTAAATGAGGCACTTTTCAAAATCGGCGCGCTCGAGGAAATCCTGGAGCGCGAATTTGCGCTGCTAAAAGAAAAGGATTTCAGCCAGTTCGAAGCACTTCAGCAGCGAAAAAATGAGCTCCTGGGCTTTCTCGCCAACAGCGAAGACCCCGAGACCATTGACGTAGATGCCCAAACTATACTGCAGAGCGACGAGCTGTCTTCCCGGCTACAGCATTGCCGCGATATGCAGCAGCGCAACGAAATTCTCGTGAGACAAAAGCTTTCTTCTATTCGCGAGGCCTTACAGACACTGAAGGCCGGAGGCGATTCGCGGCCCAATACCTACGAACACCTCGGCAAAGGCCGCCGTTAACCGCGGCGAGCGTCTTCGGGCGTTTTATCACGTAGCCAGTAGGCCCAAGACAAAATCACCGCAACTGATTCAAACAGCATCTCTGGCACTTCTTGCCCAACCTCTACACCGTCCAAGTAATCGAGCAGCCGCGCATCGTAAAGCACAGGGACATTCGATGCTCGCGCAGCTTCTACCAACACGTCGGCGTAGTCATCTTGCGCTTTGGCAACGACCTTGGGCGCGCCCGTTCCGCTGTATTCCAGCGCGGCGGCTTTGCGACGTTTCTCGCTAAGCGTCGTCATGCGCGCAGCTCCAAATTGCCAACACTTTTTAGTGTACTTGGTTTCTCGCGCTCGGGCTTGGCGCCGTGGATGACCTGGCAGCGCGCGACATCGAGACCGAATTCTTCGAGGTTGCCCCGCAGTTCGCGCACATGCTGACTCGCGAGCCGCGCTTGTTCTTCGTCCGATAGCCAAACGGTTACCGCGAGCAATCGAGGAGCAAGCAGCTCTACCCTGCCCCAGACATTATCCTCTTCGCTAAAACTCAGCTTCACCTCGACCGACCACACGTTGCGCTGTTTACCGTCGCGCTGCTGCTCTTTGCGCTCGATTGTTACCTCGGCGGGCGGCCGATCGGTAAATAGCAGCATGAAGCGCATGGCAAGATCGCGCTGTTCTTGCCGCAGTAAAAATTCGATTTTGGCGATATCTAAATAATCGATTACCGAGTCTAGCGCCGCAATCTCATCGGCGAACGCATTCGGGTCGACGCCGATTAGGCGATCAAGCAGGCGCTGCAATAGGCGCCGAATATCAAGCTCGCGCGGATCACCGAATTCGGCCTTGCCTACGCTGGGCGGAATAAAGCCATTCGCCAACATAAACTGGCGGATTTTACCTGCATCGAGTGTGCTCGATGAGGCAATGAGCTGTGGGATTAAACCGCGCGGAGAATCGGGGACAAGTTTACGAATGAGATCGACGAGCCCAGTATTGCCTGCAGCGCTCGCAAGAACCGGCACGTCTGTGAGTTCGGGATTCGACGCAAGTGCTGCCAGCGCCTGAAGGTTAACAGGCTGTTTTGGCGTCTGCGCCTGCAGCGCTGCTGCGCGAGCAAGCGCCGCCGTGGTCAGCGTCATCCGCTCCTCAATCGGCTTTATTGTTACGCCATAGGCGCTGCGCGCCACGCTAAAGTCGAGCGATTGATTCTTTAGGTCTTGATAGTCGCCGCGAAACCGCCGCGGCTGATTGGGAAAAAACAGCGTTACCGAACGCCCATCGTCTGCAACAATGCCGCGCACAGTCTGCCCGGGGTTAAGCGCGTACTCGCGCACCTCGGCGCTGTTTAAGCGCAAAATTCCGAGAGCCGGTTGATCGGCTATCGGAACTCTAAGAAATTGGCTGATATTCTCGGGGCCATTCACGTGCAGTCCTTGTTAACGTCGCTCGCTGACTCTTTTACCAAAGAGGCGTCAGTGTTGCGGAGAAAGCGTGTCTAGGGAAAGTGAACCCAGCTTTCGCGAGCCCTGCGCTCGATTTCTAGCTCCGCCGGATCGACCGTAAACACCAGGCGTAGAACATCGTCGGCAGTGGGGATGCGAAGTTTCACACCGGCAAGCATTCGGTTGGGATTACCCGAAGGAAATGCACGCGGGTTCGCTTTAATAAATGCGCTGCGCAGCATTTCTTTACGAATCGAGCTTCCCTGAATTGCACGATTAATGATGCCGTCGAGCGTATCGCCTGTGCGAACCTCGTAGAAGCCGGTCGCAACCTCTTCGGCATAGCGAATGTCGAGGTGATCTTGCACATCATAGTCGGCGAGCAAGACCTCGAGCGCGCGGTCAATCTCTGTGCGAGACGCGGTTTCGGCGGCTATAGCCTGACCGGCAAGAAGCGTTATTAGCGCTGCTGCGACCAGTCGAATTTTTACTGTCATCTTATTCCCCTCTTAGCTCTTAGCGCTAACGGTTGGCGGTTTTCTCGTAGTTGCAGCACTAGAACGGCAGCGCGCTCTTATGAAGCCCGATAGCGCTTGGCCCCTCAAGTATTCGTAGCTCGGCATTGTGTGGATTTACGCGCACAACCTCCGCGATCGCCAATGACTCGAGCATCTCGGAATCGAGCAGTTGTTCGGCGTCAGTGAATTTACGCGTGCTAAGCAAGAACCTATCGCCGCGGCGAACACCAACACTGGCTCCCTGATTGAGTGTAGGAGTTGCGTCCGAAAATTCGGATTGGCTATAGACTACAAGCGATTCGGGTTGGCATCGCAGCGTTGCATGCGCTCGTGCTAAGAGCGACTCGGTTACTGACGCTATCTGCCCTTGCAGCCGGTCTGCATTCGCAATCTGACCATCGCGTAGCGCAACTTTTAGCGTCGTCCGCTGCCGCGCTATTTCCGTTTCTCCGCTGTCGAGCTCAACTAGACTCGTCATGATCGTCACGTCGAGCATTCCCTCGCGTAATCTCGAGCCCGAAAGCACACTGCGGTCAACGCCAAGGCCAAACTCTGCGCCCAATTGGGAGCCCAGTCGCCTGAGCCCTCGCGTACCCGCACGCAGGGTCTGCGCCGGATTGAGCTCCTGCGGCGAAACATCGACAACCGTTACCCGCAGCGCTGTGTTGCTGTTTCGCGGGTCGATAAAACTACCGTCGGTAAAGCGCGTATAAAGAGAGACGGTGGCTTCTGCATCCTGATCAGACTCACGAACAGACAGAAGCGACCACCCGCTGCTTTTATTTATTTCGGTACTCACAGCATCCTGGACGAGCGTTGAAATTTCGCCGAGCTCTCGGACATGACGTTTTCCTTGCTCTTGCACTTGATCGAGTAGCGCAAAAGACATCGTCAAAGAACGCGCATAGCGCGGTGGTGGAAGTTGATCGCAGCTCAAGTTTGGATTGAGCGCACTGGTTTCAATGTAACCTGCGTGAACACCAGCGTCTTCGTCGTTGAGCAACGCCTGCATTCGGATACCACGAATACCGCCACCGGTGCGATAAAAAGATGACTCTACTAGTTGGCCATCACCATTTATGTATGCTGAAGAGACAACGGAGACGCCTTCGGCCACCGCCGCATTCAGCACCTCGGCTTTAATCGTTTCGAGCTGACTCGCTGTATCTTGAGCCAAACTCGGCAGACTTACTGCAACGAGCACCCACACTATGAGCACTCGGCTCGACGCGATTACGCGTAGAGCAAAATTCGAAGAAGGCGTGAGGTCGGCTCGCATCGACTTAGCCTGCACCCAATGCAAGTTGGTCGAGGTATAGCGCACGGAGGTCGCTAATAGTCGAATTAGGCAATGCTAATGTGACGGCATAGGTATCGCCTGAAACCGGCTCGATCTTCACCAGCTCGGCACCGTAGATCACACCCTCGATGCGCGAGCGAAAATCATCGCTGGCGATCGTGAGATCCGCGATAGTGGTCGATGAATCGATGTAGACGCCAAATACGATCTCGGTGAGCTGGCGATAAGCGTCAAAACGGGCTGCCTTAATAGCCATAAGACGCTGCTGCGCGGGTTCCCCAGCCTGACTCTGGATCACCGCGTAGCCTGTAGCCTCTATGCGATCACTTGCAAGATAACCCAAACCACCCGACGAGTTGACGACGGGGCCATCTAGGGAGAAGCCTGCATTGATGCCTGCAACGCCGACGCGCCCACTGCTAGAACAGCCGGTAAACACTGCGACTATGAGGACGAATAACCCCATTCGGCCCATTAAATAGCTCTGCGACAACTTCATTTCCTGCTCCTCGTTAGGTTCTTTCTTGGCGCCTCTACGAAAAGCCAATCGACACTTGCTCGCCGCGCTTTACTCGCTAATGCCTCTTAATTTCTCCGGGGCGAGACCCGCGGAACAGTCTTCAGAGCACGGAGACTCAATTTTCACTGTCACAATTAATTGGCACACGCTTTGCAACTACACAAGGCGACCGCTAAAAGACGGCGCAGAAAAGACCAGAAAAATAACGATTTATTGCCAAAATGATCGAGCAACCTATTGATTAAGAAGAAGTTATTATGAGCGCGACCTTAGTGTCAGGTTTACGACAATCACTCTTTGCAGGTGAAGCGAAAAACCTAGGTATTCCCCTAGTTATCCTCGCGATCATGGGCATGCTCGTTGTGCCTTTGCCTTCGATAGCCCTCGATATTCTGTTTACTTTCAATATTATGACCGGGCTAATCATCGTTATGATCTGCATTAACGTGCATAAGCCTCTCGAATTTTCCTCGTTCCCGCTCATTCTGCTCTTAGCCACAATGCTGCGCTTGAGCCTCAATGTCGCCTCGACTCGCGTGGTGCTCCTCCGCGGCCACGAAGGTCCCGACGCGGCAGGTAATGTCATCGCCTCGTTTGGCGAGTTTGTCATTGCCGGTAATTACATCGTCGGTTTCATTATCTTTATCATTCTGATGATCATCAATTTCATCGTTGTGACCAAGGGTGCAGGTCGAACCTCCGAGGTTATCGCGCGTTTTACCCTCGACGCGCTGCCCGGTAAGCAAATGGCAATCGATGCCGATCTCAATGCCGGAGTGATCGATCAGGAAACCGCTCTTAAGCGCCGCGAAGAAGTCTCGCAAGAATCCGACTTTTTCGGCTCGATGGACGGCGCCTCCAAATTTGTTCGCGGTGACGCTATCGCTGGCGTCCTTATCCTCTTAATAAACATTGTGGGTGGCCTGCTCGTCGGCGTAACTCAGAACGGACTCGAATTTAGCGAGGCGGCAGAAATCTATGTGCTCCTTACCATTGGCGACGGTCTCGTTGCCCAGGTGCCATCGCTGCTGCTATCGCTGTCTACAGCGATCATCGTAACGCGCGTCACCACTTCCGAAACTACGGCCAACTCAGCAGGCAGCCAGCTCACCAACCCCGCCGCGCTTAAGATTACCGCGGGGATTCTTGTACTTATTGGCCTCGTACCTGGCATGCCCCACCTCATGTTCTTAGCATCGGGAATCGCGCTAGGCGTATACGCCTACTCAAACGATCGCGCGGCCGAGCGTGCTGCAGACGCGGAGGAAGCTGATTCGAAAATCCAAGAAAAGCCCGAGGATACCGATCTCGATTGGGAAGACATCGAGCACGTCGACCCTATCGGCCTAGAGATTGGCTATGGATTGATCCCTCTTGTTAGCGAAAGTGACGGAGGCGTTCTGCTGGCGCGTATCCGCGGCGTGCGCAAGAAACTCTCAGCCGAACTAGGTTTTCTCATTCAGGCGATACGTATCCGCGACAATCTCGACATAGACCCGATGACTTATAACATAGTGATCAAAGGCGCCGTGCGCGGCAGCGGCACGATTCGAATGGGCAGTGAACTCGCTATCAATCCCGGTGATGTGCGCACTCAGCTCGAAGGTATTCCAACCAAAGAACCTGCGTTTGGGCTCGACGCTTACTGGATTAATCCGAGCCAAGCAGACTTTGCAAAGACAGCGGGTTACACGATTGTTGACGGTGCAACGGTCATAGCCACCCACATCAACGCTATCCTGCGCGACAACGCCAGCGACCTACTCGGCCACGATGAGACTAGAGAAATACTCGACAAAATCGCGCAGCGATCGCCCAAGTTGATCGACGATCTCGTTCCAGACAAGTTGTCCGTATCAACAATCATGCAGATACTGAAAAACATCCTGTTCGAATCCATCCCCATTCGCGACATGAATACCATTATAGACACCCTCTTATTAGAGAGCTCACGCACACAAAATCCTGATGAACTCACCGCACTAGTGAGGCCACGTTTAGGCCGGCTGATGCTTCAGAATCTAGTACCGCCGGGCGAAGAGCTAAGCGTGATCACACTCGATCCTGCGCTCGAACAAATGCTGATCGGCTCGCTACAGCAGAGTAAACAGGCTGGTGAACTGATCATCGAGCCGAAACTAGTCGAAGGACTTATTGCCTCGGTCAATCAGCAACGTCTACAGGCAGAAGAAAATGGCTTCCCAGCCGTGCTTGTCGTTGCTCCGCCAATTCGCCCCTGGCTTGCACGTCTGCTCAAACAGCGATTCGCCGAAGTTTCGGTACTCGCTTACACCGAAATTCCTGAAGACCAAAACATAAAGGTCTTTGCGCGCGTGGGTCTCGAACAAAACGAAGAAGCCGCTTAGCACTAGCTGAGCAAGGCGTCTCAATACACAAGTAGGACGGAACGATGAAAGTAGAATACCTGACGGTCGAATCGATCAAGAGTGGCATGAAAGAAGTCGTAACACGTTTCGGCGCGGATGCTGTCCTTCTAAAAACGTTAAAAGAAGGCACAAAATATCGCCTGCTTATCGCGCACAAAGACCTTAGAGAAGGTGAGCAACAGGCGGCAGTAAATCCGAGTAAACCTCGCGAGCGCATGAAGTCTAAACTGGAAGACACGCCTCTCACGCTTGCTGAAATAGATCTGGTGACTGGAGAGCGACGAGTTGCTATTAATCCACCGCAGCTTACTCCCTCGTCAGCGCAGACCCTGAAAGCGATTGTACGAGATGAATCGTTAACGGCGCGGCGCGCAAGTAAATTCGATAAGCTCGATCAGGCCCTACTCACCGATAAGCGCGAAGCACGAAGAATTCGACGCCTTAAAAGCCACCCAGATTTCGATGCCCTCAACAAAGCGTTCGACACGAGTGGCATCTCTAGCCTATTTAGACAGACACTGCTTGCGGGACTCGCTGGCACCAGCCCCGAGGAATCTCTGTTGAAGAGTACAGCTGATTTTGTTTCAAGCAAGCTCCCAACGACTCATGAAATAGACCTTTTGCAACCTCTACATTTTCTCGCAGGCGGCTATGGTGTTGGCAAAACATCGCTAGCGTTTAGGATGGCGCTCCAGATCAACTCTTTCGAGCCGGGTCGCGCAATTGTGGTTAACTATTCTAGTGATCAACAATCGAGTTGGACTAACGCTGCCATCATGGGCGCGCGACTAGGAGTCGAAGTGCTTCCGGCGAGCTCTACCGAAGACTTGGCTGAACTGGTGAGAGACAGTGGCTCCACCAAACTATTACTCGTAGACATATCGACCTATAATGAGTCCGATATCGCTGCTCTGCAGTCTAGCTTTAACACGGCGGCATTCCATTTAGTGGCTCCAAGCGACGCTTGCCTTAACAACCTCCAACGACTAAGTCGCGCCCACCCCTGGACCTCGTTGATGATTACTCGGCTCGATTCGACATCATTTAGCTGGAGCATCTATCAAGTGCTGGTTGAGAGCCAAATCCCTCTTTCGATCGGGTCACGGGACCCCTCGCTAACTGCGAGTGTAGTCGTGGTTAGCGCAGCCCAGCTAAGAGGCTTGCTTGATAAGGTTCTAGGCGCCATCATTGCACCCGAACATGAGGCGGCCTCGAAGCTAACCAACGCCAAATCCAGGACGACGATGGAGCGGCTCGGCGCAGCGCAGCAAGCAGCGGCTATGCATTAGTGCATCAGTAACGCTTTCGACAAACGCACCTTTCAAGGTAGTGACTAAACAGGTAGACGCTAGATGCTGGACACGACCCGTCAGAATCAGACTCAGGTTATTGGGATTGGCAGTGGCAAAGGCGGCGTAGGAAAAACTACGTTCGCAGTCAATCTCGCCACCGTGCTTAACACCCAAGGAAAAAGGGTTTTAATTTTCGACGCCGATCTTGGGCTCGCGAATATACACATTGCATTCAAGAATCGCGTCGAAGGTACTATGGTCGACGTGCTTGAAGGTCGTAAGACGCTCAAAGAAATTGTAATAGAAACAGAAAACGGCATTCATATCGTCAGCGGCGGCAACGGTCTCGACGAGGTGTTGTCGATTAATAAGCAAAGTGCGACACAAATTATTCAAAGCTTCAGTGAGCTCGACGGCGAATACGATTATCTTATCGTCGATGTATCAGCTGGCATTGACGATAACGTAATGACATTCATGGCCGGTTGCGATCACAAAATAGTGTTAGGCACCGAGGAGCCATCCTCAATCGCTGATGCCTATGCGCTGATTAAGATGCTCACTAAGAAAGAGCACATCACAGGGTTGATTTACGTCCCTAACAAAGTGAGAAACTCGCGAAACGGTCAGAAACTATTTGAGAGTATGAATCAGATCGTTAAAAAATTTCTCGGCGAATCGCTACAGTTCATCGGCTCTATCAACTTTAGCTCCGACTACAATCAAGCTTGGTCACGCGGCGTCCCTGCAGTGTCTATGGGTCAGTCGGCGATTATCGAACGTGACTATGAAGAGCTGATAGAATCCCTCAATACGATAGAAGTTGAGTTAGCCCCTAACCGAGTAAGCTTTTTCCAGTAACTAAATTGTCTTCCGTTTAAATCGACGCGCAGACTTACTAAGGGCCAATCAAGTGACTAGACCAAACGAGTACCAGAAGGCGGCGCGTGCCGAGCTTAACCAGCTCATCACCGATCACCTCCCGCTTGTGTCTCGCATCGCAGGATACCTGAAAGCCCGCGTGCCTAAGTTTATCGAATATGACGACATGGTTCAGATCGGCACTCTAGGCCTCATGTCCGCGGCCGAATCTTATAAGACAGACCTCGGCGTCGAATTTAAGGATTACGCCAAAACTCGTATTAAGGGCGCGATACTCGACGAAGTGCGCCGTATGAGCAGCATGTCTCGACTCGCGATAAAAAATTCTCAGCTGCACAGTCAGGCAGAACACAAACTTGCGAATGACCTAGGTACCAAACCGTCCAGCAAACAAGTTGCCGACTATCTTGGGCTTTCGGTCTCCGAATACGAAGATCAACGCACCCATGCAGATCGTTTTCGCATGGAAGACCTTGATTCTGAGGAAAATAGCTTTGAGGAAAGACAAGTCGGCTCTGAGCTAAACCCCCTTGAACAGATAGAAGACGAAGAGCTGAAGGTCCTAGTCGCTGAGAAGATCGCCCAGCTTGACGATAGAAAACGCCTTGTAATGTCTCTATACTACGTTGACGAAATGAATATGAAAGAGATTGGCGAGATCATCGGCGTGAAAGAAGCGCGGGTAAGTCAGATACTGAGCGGTATCGTAAAAGAAATAAAAGCCGAACTCGCACTGGAAACTTAGAATTTATGTTTGGAAGAAACAAGGTAGAAGACGCTAAGAACCAGGCGAAAAAAGACTACGAGTCGACTGTTGCGCTGGATAATGTACAAGATGCGCCTCGCGCTCTACGCGCGCGTCTTGCGTTTAGAGCCAAAACGAATATTGAGATGACCTTTATCGAAGGCGCCAAGAAGATGGAGTCTTTTGAAAAGACGAAACTCGCCGCGCTGTTGGATGGAAAAGGCACTGCTGACCTAGAAGAGCCTGAGCTTACAGATCCATTTAAGTTGATTAAATCCGAGAAAGGCACGATCGTCAGCTACATCCCCCTCGAAATCGCGCAGCAGGTGTTCGATATTGCCGGCGCCTTTCAGAAAGAAGCTATTCAACCAGAACAAGCAATGAATGGAGGCCAAGCCATTATGGATAGGATTTGTAATGATCTTGGTATAACCGAGGAAATTCCAGTTCTCGAATTCCTTCGCCCAGAGCCCGAAGAAGGTGAAGAACCTGAAGAGGGTTAGATATTATTTTCGCTTGATTCAAGCAATATTTTTGACGTCTAACCACCCTATTTTTATACTAATTAGTCTATAAAAAGTATTAGCCGAGTGATCAAGCAAGGGAGCTGAACATGAATTTTCTTCTATCGCTTCTTACGCTTTCGACTGTTCTTGTTCTCTCAATACTCCTTCTTTTCGTTCTCGGAAAGCTCGTCTGGCTAGAAAAAGCGACAAAATCGCTACTCAATCGCGACCCGAAACCCCATGGCACAGACGGCGCTAGCGATGCGGATCCCTATTTTTATGGCTTGAATGATGAGGCGCTTTGGCGTGCGCTTACGGGCGATTATCAATCTGGTCTCAGTGAATTAGAACTCGATGAAATCAGGCCTCGATTCGCCATGGCGTTGGGCAAAGCGGTTGTACGTCTTGTCAAAGAAGCGCCGTCTTCCTCGGATATTTCTCTTAGCACCGCAAAGAATAGCATCGACGTATTTACTATTCGAGGGCGCATCACCGTCTGGCTTCCGGCGCAGCATGCGGCAGCGCTTGTAGAATTAGGATCGAGAATCAAGGCTTCGCCTCCACAACTCGAAGAAGAAGCAGCAGCGCAGCTACTTCATGAAATTCTCGGTAAGCTTTATTCAGAGGCAGGACTTGAGCGAGACTCTGAAGCGTTTGGTGATATTCGTGCGGAAATTTTCCCAGAACCGATTACCCGCGAACCTCCGGCGGAGAGAAAGAGCAACTTGGATGACACCTCGAGCCTGAGCTAGGAGGCAATCGTAGTTCTATTGCTGCCCATCTATAATCCCGCCGCTAAAGTAAATCTCACCCTCCCGACGCACATCCACCGTCTCAGCAGGTACTGAAGACTTTAGCTCTAACGCATCAAGGTAACGCTCGCGTTCGAGCACTAACAATGCCTCTACGACATCTCTCACCTCAAGAAGCGCTTTCGCGTTATCTTGAATGTCGGCAAGCGTTCGGTCGGTTTGCTGGAGTCGCGAGTCGAAGCTATTAATTTTTGCCTCAAATGCGGTAACTTTACTGCCAAGCGCATCAAAGCTCTCGCCTAGCGTCGTATTTTGAGTTGTGAGTTCAGAAACAAGCGACTCGGAATAGACACTTAGCTGCCCCTGAATCTCCTGCTCAGATTCGGAGTAACTCGCCTGGGTACGCTCTACGCCAACTGCTAGCTCTTCGATAATGCCGCGCAGCGTTGCGACCTCCGCCTTCGCCTCTTCGAAACTCGTAAGACCCACGTTGAGCTCGACAATACGTTTGCCTAGCGCAAGATTGAGGGCGCTGAGCTCGTCGCCCTTGCCCGAAAGACTCAGAATCGCCACAAGAAACAGCCCCAGAGCCACCGCGATAACACCACCGGTGGTGACAAGCATGATGGTGCCAAATTTAACTTGCTGTTTTTTAAATTCGTTAAGCGATTTAAACGCCCCGATAAGCGCGCTCTCCTGACTCTTGAGTTTTTTAGCATTTTGAGTCGAGAGCTCGACAGCGTCTACAAGCGTCTCAGAGATAGCTGTTAGATTTGGTAGCAGAACTTGCAGCTCTGACTCAATTGCAGACACATCAATATAGTCATCTTCATCAAATTCCTCTATTGATTGCGCAGTGCTGCCAGCGATTGCCTCCTTGCTACCTTCCGGTGAAGCATCGTCGGCTACTCCCGCATCTATCGTGTTTACAGACTCGGTGTCCTCGACGGCTTCGGGCGCGCCTGCGTCTTGGTCGGCAATGGTAGCGTCGTCTAAGTCCGCGTTTTTCTCTATTTCTTTCTCATCAGCCATTGGTTTTTCCTTGTTGCTTAATCTTCTGCGTTCTCACGTAGGCGACGCATGCGCTCACGCATTTCTTTAACGCGCTGATTGTCGGCCTTAAGCCGCTTCATATCGATTGGCTTCGCTCGCAACTTCCGCTGGCCGAAGCTTTTCGCTGAGATCGAGGCAGGGTCGAGGGCGCCTCTAGCGGCGAATTGGTCGTCAGATATTTCTGAAACACTCGTCTGTTCGTCCTTAACGGAAGGAATCTCGCGCAGTTCTGGGGGCGACGTTGGCTTTGCGCGCAACGCAGGGTTGTCTCTGCTGTGCCCAGTGCTCGCGCCATCACTGCCGTAGATCGTAGTCATATACCCCTCTCCGTGCCTGTTACCAAGCTAATCGCTTAGCCAATCGACACTTGGCGGATGAGGTTTAATGCTGGCGCTCAAGGCTGCGCCTTAGTTGAAGTGGTTTTACAGAAGGAGCTAAAGAAGAAGGCGGACGATTTAGAACGAAGCAAGCGAATAGGCCAGCCCGCCACTGCTCAATCCAACGAGGTCTAGGTTACTTGAGTTAAGATCGGTTTCGGCAGCAATCAGGGCTAACTCGACTGCCGTCATCTCTGCTCTATCGATTCTACCGCCGTATTCTTCTATCAAGGCGGGACGTGCCTCTACGCCAGTAAGTGCACGATGCAGCAAATTGACAACGTCGGCTCCTGTGTATGATTCGCCGAGCAAAAGCTCAAGTCCAATGGCAAGCATTGCCTCAAGGCTTAATCCAGAATCGGCATAATCCAATACCGCAGCTACTAGACCTCTGTCTGCCAGCGAGTCTGCGCCGATCAACACACCGAGCAATTTTGCCGCGTCACCTGCGTTGCCATCAAGATCGAGCGCAAGGCCGTAGTCGCTGAATTCAACTCGCTCGATACCCGTTAGGTTATCGACTTCGGTACCACTTCTGATCTGCCACTGCACACCTGCGGGTCCACCGCTGACTTGTGTAAGAGTTGTTGTGGCGCGGGTAGCGAAGATGAGGGCGGTATCTACGCCCTCACCGCCGACCAAGTCATCGTTGCCTGCAGCGCCAACTAAAACGTTATTAAATTCGTCGCCAACCAATTTATCTCCCATCGCAGAACCAATCACTTTCTCGATTCTTGTGCCAAAGTTAATCGTCTGCTGCCCCGCATCAAGAATCGACGCGCCGGCTATGTCGCCGACATGGCCCCAGTAACCTGGGCTTAAGTACAGTGTGACCGGTAGCAGGCTTCCTGAAGCATCAAGGGTATCAAATCCGCCTCCATCCCAGATGAAATTAGCCCGCGTTGTGCTAAGCGTATAGACATCATTTCCTGCGCGTGCAGCTGGATTTGGCCCATAGAGATAGTGAAGCGCAGCGATGTCCAGCACACCAAGTGCGAGACTATGCTCGAACGCTTCACTGCCATTAGCGCCATCAAGCATCCGCGACAAAATGTGTGCGTCTTGCTCGCCAGCGAGGGGCGAGTACAGGGCGAGCTGACGTCGGAACGCTTGCTCTATATCTGTCTCGACAGACAAAAAAGGAGCAACTGGCAGCTCAGAGGCAATGGTTGACGCCTCACTCGTGGGCGTCTTGAGTCCAAGAGCACCTCCTATTGCGCGCAGCCAAAGAGACGCCTCAAACGATTCCGCTTGAGGCGCAGCAACGGCTGGTTCCAATAAGACTTCAGAGCCGAGTTTGAAGCGGTTTATTAACACATCACTTGCTGCAAATGAGGCCGTGGGCGCCGCAAATTGGGCGCGCGTTGACCACTGACTGTTGGTCGCAAACGCAAGAGTGTTGAGTTGATCAAACGAGTTGGTCGCGACAAAAGTAACGTTCGCAACGGCGCTTACCACCGCGAGCGCCTGTTCAGTAAACGCCTTTTGCTGTTCGTTGAACGCCTGCCAACCGCTGGCCTTACCTAGATCGCGTTCGATAGAATCGGTGTCGGTGTAGTAACTGGGCGCGGCTGACGGGAAGCCATAAAGGTAGGTGTTGGTCATGCCGACTAAGCTGCTTATCCACGCTGCGCCATCCTCGAGCATCGCATCGAGCCAATAGGGTAACGGCTTTGCGGTGGCTGTATATTCTCTCGTTTCGATGCTACTCGGAATTTTGACCCAACTTGCTTGAACAACAACAGTGTCTTCGCCGGCGCTATCTGCGAGCCACACCGAGGCGTCGCTGACAGTGTACTTATCATCGCCATCGCCTCCGTTTAGCACGTCGCTTCCGCCGCCCGAGAGGAGCCTGTCATTGCCGGCGCCACCGAAGAGCCAATCGTTACCCAAGCCGCCATCAAGAAAATCGTTACCTCGGCTCCCATAGAGCAGGTCCGCTCCTTCTTCGCCATAGGCCATCACGGCATCCGAGTCGCCTGTGAGCAAAGTGGTGGAATCGATTGTTATCGCAAAACGTGGGTCATTGGGATTAGTAAAAACGGCATTCACCGTGTCATCGCCCTCGCCGGCATAGACTAGATCAACACCACCGCCCGTAGTGATTGTGTCATCGCCCGACCCAGCAGTTAGTCGGTCGTCCCCGCTACCGCCTTCGAGCAGATCATTGCCAGCGCCACCCGTAAGAAAATCGTTTCCTGCCTCACCAAATAGTCGATTGTTGCCCGACCCGTCTGCAACCCACAGATAGTCATTGCCATCACCGCCGTAGAGTGTGTTGTCACCCGCGCCGCCGTAAAGGCTGTCATTGCCAGCATTTCCGCGCAGAATATCGTCGCCTGCATAGCCATAGATTTGATCACCGGTTGGGGTGCCAGCAAGTTCATCATCGCCTGAGGTGCCGAGTATATTTGCCATGTGCGCTTCGAGTTTCTCTTAATGATTACTTATTGCTCAGCCTATCCAAACGCCAATCGACAGATAACGGCAGTGCATTACCTTGCAATCGATAACCGTTTAAACGCAAGCAAGCTCGTTAGCTGAATCAACAGCAGCACGGGTAACACGATAATGCTGGCGCTTAACCCAGCGACAACAAACCCAGCGACACAAAGCGCGCCGTTGGCGAGAGCATAGGGAAGTTGGGTTTGAAAGTGATCGAAAACATCGGCACCCGCGCCCGCAGAGGAGAGGATAGTTGTCTCCGAAATCGGCGAGCAGTGGTCGCCGAATAGCCCGCCCGAAAGCACAGCGCCTACGCACACCGCGAGTGGTGCATCGATAGCGAAAGCGGCGGGCATGGCAAGCGGCAGCATGATGGCGAAGGTGCCCCACGATGAGCCGGTCGCAAAGGAGATCGCGCACGAAACAAGAAAAATGAGCAGCGGCAGGCTCCACGCGGCGACATTATCGCGCACGAGGGTGGAGACAAAATCATCCGCGCCGAGTGTCGTCATCATGTCCCCCATCGCCCACGCGAGCAGGAGCATAATCGCGATCTGCATCATGCGGCTCATCCCGTCCAGATAGACCTGCAGACTGCGCAGTGGCGACTGCGCTCGGTTATACGCCATCAATGCAACGAGAGTCAGTGCAGCCAAAAGATAAGCCGTTGCCAATCCTGCCCGAAAGTCCGACCCGCTCACTCGTCCGAAGGGAAAACCGAGCGGGCCAAGCACCCAAAAAAGCGTGACGCCTAACACCACCAACGGCAGCCAGACGAACGAGGGCCTGGCATTGACTAACGTCACTTGCTCGAGTGCAGAATCATTCATCTGGCGCTCGTTGCCGCCGGCGCGCGCGGCTTCCTCGGCGCGGCGCATAGGACCGAACTCAACTCCGACTATCGCGAGCAGCGGCACCGCCACTAGCGCGAGCCACGCATACAGCTGAAACGGCAGTGCCGCAATGAGGAGCGCATAATCGTTTTCGGCAAGGTCTAGCGCTTCGATCTGCTGATTCAATAGCCCCATGATGTAAACGCCCCAACCGATGAACGGGACGAGGATTGCGACTGGAGACGCGGTCGAGTCTATGATGTAGGCAAGCTTTGCGCGCGAGATACGCAGGCTGTCGGCGAGTGGGCGGAAAGTCGGCCCAATGATGAGCGGCGTGCCAAGGTCTGAGAAAAAAATAAGTATGCCGCCAAGCCAAGCCGAAACCTGTAGCCGCACCCGCGTGGTAATTAGCCGCGTCACGCGTGCTGCGAACGCAGCCCCGCCGCCGGATTTTTCCATCAGCGCGACAAAACCGCCGATGAATGCGAGCAAAACCAGAACGCCCGCGTTGTAGCTGTCGGTAACCTGCGGCACCAAATAATCGCGCACCATGAGCGTCAGTGCGGCAATCGGTGAAAATCCCTCGACGAGCAGTACGCCGGTGAACAGTCCAATAAACAACCCGAGAATGACATTGCGCGAGACGATTGATAGCACAAGGGCAAGGGCAACGGGGAGCAAGCTGATGACGCTGGGGTCGCTCAGGGTCTCGGGGGGCATGGGCAAAGTCCAGTCTCTTTTATTGCGAGCCGCCACTTTAGCACAGCGCGCCGCCTTGGAATTAGCCGCAAATCGGCTCTTGGTGTATAATTCCTTCCTAACTTAAAAACTTTAACGACAATCGATAACGGAAGTACGATGGCAAATAAATCCAAGAAAGAAGCAGCAACAAGCAATCGCGAAGACCTGACCTCACACATCGACGCGTTCCTAAAGGGCGGCGGTAAGGTTCAACAGATCCCCTCGGGTGTTAGCGGCCAAACTACAACGAGCGGCCCACGCCAAATCGTATTGAGCCACAAGACTAGCTAAACCAGCGCGGCTTCTTGCCGGCGACACTCGCAGTACTCGCTTAACCCGCTGCTCGTTCAACCCTCTGCTCATCGGTGCCGCGCCCGCGGGCCCGACAGACTGGTGCATGCCAATGTCTAAGCTCCTCTTCAAGCTGCGCAATGTCCCCGAAGACGAGGCAATCGAGGTCCGAGAACTCCTCGATGCCAATGCAATAGACTACTTCGAGACGACACCCGGTAATTGGGGAATCTCGATGCCAGGTCTCTGGCTTTCTAACGCCGACGATTTTCCTCGTGCCCGCGCGCTTCTCGACGAGTATCAGACAGCGCGAGCTCAGCGCGAACGCGCCCGCTTCGATGCGCTGCGCGCGACGGGGAATGCCCCGACCCTCTGGCAACTGCTGCGCGCCAAGCCGCTGGTCGTTAGCATTCAGCTCATCGCTATAGCGCTGCTCGCCTATCTTTCTCTCCGCCTTTTTCCGGGGCTTTAGCTTTACAGCCTTGCTGAGCTGCGCTATAAATTGCTCAGGTTCTTAGTCAGTGACTCTTTCGGGGGGAGCTCACTGGCTTTCGTTTCTACCCTGGAACGAGAAAAAAGGAGGTGATCCCATCAATAGTCAATCACAGAAGGGAGCCTTTAATCAGGCTTGCTAGCTTAGCTTTACGAGCATCGGCAAGTTACTCTGTAGCGAGTTGATGTGCGTTTGGCGAAGGCCAGACAGCCGGTTGAAGAGAGTCTTCCCTGAGAAAGAAGGGTCTTTGCTCCCGCAATTAAACGAATCTCGCTATCGCCTCGTGCGGTAGCGAGATTTTTTATGCGCGAGCCTTATGCTTTTTGTATGCTTTTTAGTGTGCGCTTTTCTAGTCCGGCAAGCAGCGGTGACCGTTGTATAGAGAGACTGCCCCTAGCAACCAGAGAAGATCATCCTATGGAACACCCTCTCGACTCCGCCCAAGCCAGCACCCGCGGCGAACTTAACTCTCCTAGCCCTTTCGCTCCCCTTGCCCGGCAGCGAGCGCAAGCGGGGCTCCGCAACCTCTTCGTCGCCGATGCGCTCGCAATGCCCGTGCACTGGTATTACAACCCGATGGATATCGAGCGGCAGTTCCCCGGTGGTATCCGCAAGTTTGAGGCGGCGCCCGAATTCCATCCCTCGTCGATTATGTCGCTGCATTCGACTAGCCAGGGCGGCCGCAGTGCCGCGGCGCGTGGCAATCGTCATGGCAAACCGCGCCAGATTGTGGGTGAGGTGATTCTCAAAGGCCGGGAGAGATACTGGGGTGTAGCAAATACTCACTATCACCATGGAATGCAGGCAGGCTCGAATACGCTTAACGCGCACTGCGTGAGAGCGCTTCTCAGGACACTCGCAGCACGTAGCGGTCTCTATGATCGCGACGCGTTCCTCGATGCCTACATCGAACTCATGACGGCCGATCCTGCTCTGCATCCAGACACCTATGCCGAGTCCTATCACCGAGGCTTTTTCGCCAATCTCGACGCCGGCAACGCGCCGCATCGCTGCGCGGCAGTGACCCATGACACCCCATCTATTGGCGGGCTTGTCTCAACAGCCGCGATCTATCTTGCTGGACGCCTAGCGGGGCAATCTGTCGATGCGCTCCAGCAGCAGTGTGTCGATCACCTTTACCTCACCCATCCCGACGAGGTTCTGGCGGGTGTGTGTGTTCACTACACCGCGCTTCTTGAGGCGCTGCTCACACGCGACGACTCGACTTCGGTTCGCGAACTTCTGGTGACAACAAGCAAGCTCAGCGCGAACTTCCGCGTTGCCGAACTTGCTGCAAAGGCAAAGGACGATCGCGAGGTAATCGGCGGCCTCTTCTCATCGGCGTGCTATATCGATGGCGCATGGCCGGGCCTGCTTTATCTGGCCTACAAATACGTTGACCAGCCGGAAGCCGCTCTCATCGCCAACACCAATCTTGGCGGGGATAATTGCCACCGCGGTGCGGTTCTCGGCGTCTTGCTGGGTGTTGCTAACGCAGTGAGTGTCGATAACCTTTATAATGCGCTGCTCGATCAGGAACAGATCGACTCAGAGATCGATGCGGCGCTTTGCAGTGCGGCGGCCAGCAATGCGGCACCCTGCGATGCGGCGCCTAGCGCGAATTGAAAAAAGGAATTTAAGTCAGAATGAAGATCCCTGCCCGCTTGCTCCCCCTTCTCGAAGAAGGGCTCATCGATGAGGTGCTAAGCCGCCTGATGAGCGGCAAGGAGGCCGATGTTTTCGTTGTGCGCTGCGCCGGCGAAGTACGCTGCGCAAAAGTCTATAAAGAGGCCGCCAAACGCAGCTTTAAGCAAGCAGTCCTCTACCAGGAGGGCCGCAAATCTCGCAGCAGTCGCCGTGCGCGCGCGATGGAAAAAGGATCGAAGTTTGGACGCGCCCAACAAGAAGAAACGTGGCATAACGCCGAAGTCGATGCGCTAAGGAAACTCGCCGCCGCCGGCGTCCGTGTGCCCACTCCCTACGCCTGTGTCGATGGCGTTCTGCTAATGGAACTCGTCACCGATGGCGAGGGCGATGTCGCGCCTCGTCTCAGCGAAGTCATTCTCACGCCGGAGCAGGCTATCGAAGACCACAACACGTTAATCGGCTATGTTGTGAAAATGCTCTGCGCGGGTATCGTGCACGGCGATCTTTCGGAATTTAATATTTTGGTCGACGATTACGGCCCGGTCATTATTGACCTGCCGCAGGCCGTCGATGCCGCCGCGAACAACAACGCCGAGTCGATGTTGCTTCGCGATGTAAACAAACTTCGCGACTACTATGCCGAATTCGCACCCGAGCTTGCCGACACAAATTATGGCAAAGAGATGTGGGCGCTTTTTGAAAACGGCGATCTCAAGCCAGATACACTGCTAACCGGCGTGTTCGAAGACGATAGCGAGGCTGCCGACGTCGACGGCGTGATGCGCGAGATCGCCGAGGCAATCAAAGAAGAGCAAGAGCGACTTGCGCGTATCGCAGCCGCCGAGTCAGATCCTATCTAAGCGTTGCTTTGCCCGCGCCAAGATAGCTGCGCAGGCGCGGCGGGAAGTTTTTTTGCACCAGTGCCTGTTGCAACGCCCACTGCCTCTCTGGCGCTACTTCGCGCAAAAATTTAACTTCGCCACTCTCGACTACCGCGATTGGGATTCCGTCTTCAAACAGCACTCGGTTATTGAGCAGCTTTGCCAGCTTGCGCCTTGGCAGAATCAGGTTGAGCAGATTGAGCGGATCGCTCGCAGCAAGACTGTGATAGCGCGGCTTGGCGGTCGGCGCCGACCCTCGGTTTTCGGCTTCCGCGACATCCTTTGCCATTCGGCGCAGGCCATCGACCGCTTCTTGAAACGCAAACTGCTCGCCACCCACGCCGGCAATAAAGCGTCCGCCGCGCACCGTCCCTCTTAACTCCATGCGTCTCAGCGCTCGCAGCAAGACCCGCCACGGTGGCGCGAGCAGTTCACGCTCGATAATCGAGCGAAACAGCACGCCCCAGCGATTGAGATAAATCGAGATAAGTCGCTCGAGTTGATCATCATCCAGTACGTCCCAGCCGCTGCGAACCGAGTTAGGTCGACTCGCGCGCGGCTGACGGATAATTGCCGGCGACATGGAAATACGCGACGCGTTCTGCACCTCGACGTCGCTTCGCTCTGTGTTTAATTCAGCCGACTCTGACCCGCCAACCGAGCGCGGCGCGAAGGTTTCGAGGAGACTCCAGCGACCCGCCTCTTCGACGCCAAACAGTGGCGAGCGCCCGCGCCGGCGATGTGCACTCTGCTTCTTCGCCGCCGGCGTGAGCAATGCCCGTAGTCCGGTGAAGCTGTCGCTGCTCAGCCGCCCTGCCCCAACCAGTTCGGCGAGCCCTTCTTCAAGCTGCGCCTTTAACAGACCCGTGCGAGACTGAATCTGATCGAAGAAACTCGCGCCGTTGGCCAGCAGGTCGGCCTCGATTCGCTGCGCCAGACTTGAGAAGGTTTTGGCGGTGAGGCCATCCTTACTCGCGCGCGTTTTGCGCAGATCCTCGTTCGCCTCTTTTACCTGCGCCCTTGCCAGCGCCTGCCAGATATCAACATTGGCACGACTCATGATGGCGATCGGCGTTGTTTTTACCGGACCCGAACTACCCTTGTGAAGCGCGCGCTGCGACGCACTCGGCTGCACATAGCGACCCCAGGTCACCCGGCCGCTGATGCACAGCACGTCCAACCAGTTGGGATCATACTCAGTAACGCGCGACGGGTAGAGGTCGGCTTCCCAGCTGGCCGCCGGCGCGGAAATGCCGTCCAACATCGCCAGCGAGCGCTGCAGCTGAGTCTGGCCATCGAGACTCGGCTCGGTCGGAGCATGCGGTGTCTCATCGCCATCGCGGACCGGCTGCAGGCCATGCTCGTCGAATAGATACTGCGTGTAGACCTGCAGCGACACAGGCTTTATCGCCTTGCGATGCGAATCGATCGTGTAGCGGTGGATGCGCTGCAGTAGCCGACGCTCACACCATTCGAGGGCTCCACCTGTCTGCTCGGAACCAGGGGTGAAATTGCCCTGAAACACGAAGCCTTCGACCTCGAGTGCGATCAGCGCCGCGTCTATTTTGGCGCAGGGTAGTGCGATCTCGTCGGCGAGCCGCTGCGCCGTAACTGGCCCCAGCCCCTCCAAACGTGAGCGCACAAGATCACGCAGCGCGTCTTCGGGCTCGCAGGATACCCCTTCGAGAAAAGAAGGCGTGGCGAACTGCGCGCACTCGTCTGGGAAAAGCGCCTTAAATTTTGGCAACTCCTCGGTTGCGAAGATAAGCCCCTGAGGATGCCGCGCGAGCTGCAGTAGCCTACCCTCGAGCACGAGCCTCTCGCGCCATTTCTTGAAACCGCTGTGGGCAAATTCAGCCGCGGTGATATAGCCGAGTGTCTGCAGAGCATCGTGGAGCTCCTCGGCATTGTGCACGAGCGGCCACGCCTCCTCGCGTACGCGCGCAATTGCGGACGCGTCCAGCAGTGAATAGTCTCGCGCCTCGGCCGGATCTGCCCAGCTGCGGTTCCGGATCGCATTCGTTCGGCGTTCTTCGGCTGGGGCATCGTCTAAGAAAGCATAAGGGCGAGCATTGATAATCTCCTGCGCAAACGGCGACGGCTCGCGCAGGTCTTTGGCGATTAGCGTGAGCTCCTCTCGCTCGATCTGTCCGATAAGCGCAGTCAGCGCATCGATATCCATCGCCTCGGTGAGGCAGTCGTGGATGGTCTGGTCAACAAGCGGGTGCGTCGGCACATCGCGGCGACCGGTGAGGTTTTCGGCGCAGGCGATCTGATCGGGGAACACGTGAGCGATGAGGTCCTCGGCGTCCATGCGCTGGAACTGTGGCGGCACGCGCTTGCCGCTGCGATTGCGTTGAATAGCCAGCGACCGGGTCGCATTCCAGCGCCAGCGCACCTCAAACATCGGCGAGTCGAGCAGCGCTTGAATGAGCACATCGCGCACCGTGGTGGTCTGCAGGTAGCGGAACACCTCGTCGAGCGGAAAACTGTGTACCGAGCCAAGCGAGATGACGATGCTGTCTTCGTTTGCCGCCGCTTGCAGTTCAAAATTGAAAGACTTACAGAAACGCTTGCGCAGAGCGAGACCCCAGCCGCGATTGATGCGACTTCCGAAGGGCGAGTGTATGACGACGTGCATGTCCCCCACTTCGTCGAAGAAACGCTCCATGATTATCGTGTCGCGGGTCGGCATGGCACCCAGTGCCGCCATGCCTGCATGCAGGTATTCCACCACCTGCGACGCTGCCGACGGTGGTAGCCCGACTGCGTTAACACACCACTGCATCGCGGCATCCGCAGAGTCGTCGAGTATGAGATCGCCGATGCGCTGCCTAAAATTCGACACCGACTGCGATAATTCGACCGTGCGACCAGGCCCCTCGCCGAACCAAAATGGCACTGTGGGATTCATGCCCTGCGCGTCTCTCACCCGCACTTTGAGTCCATCTACCCGCAATATCTGCCAAGCATGTGTGCCCAGCGTAAAGACATCACCTGCCATCGAGTCGAGCGCGAAGTCCTCATTCAGGCTGCCGACCACCGTGTCCTCGGGGTCGAGCACAACCTGGTAATCGAACATATCGGGAATCGCGCCACCGTTGGTCAGCGCGATGAGATTTGCCCCGCGCCGCGGCCGGAGACGGCGGTTAATGGCGTCATAATGTAAGTGCGCGCCGCGCCGTCCGCGCCGGCTGGTGTAGCCGTCGGCAACCATCCGCAGCGTCTCTTCGAACTCTTCTTTGGTTAAGTCCCTATATGGGAAAGCTTTGGTAACGAGCGCATAGAGCTCGTCGACACACCAGCTGTCGAGCGGCGTCATCGGCTCGAAAACCTCTGTGTCTTCAGATTCGAAATCTATCGCGACGGACTTTTCAAGCGCAGCCTGAGGGACCTCTGTTTTTTCAGGCTCGCTCTGAGCCGCAACAACCTCGGCTTGGTGGTCGGCTTGGTCTTCGACTTGGTTTTTGACTTGGTCGTCGGCCTGATCTTTGGCTTGGTCGTCGGCGCAGACGGGAACAGTCTCCACCTTGGTGCCACCCAGCCCCGCACGTGCCGCGGCGAGTGCGGCTTTGCGCACCTCTGGCGAAGCAGGCTTTGCCGGTGGACTCAGTTTCGTCGCCGCGCCTGTTCGCATCGCAGCGAGTGCAGTTGCAAGCGGCTGGAAGATTTCTTTTGTTGCCGGAGCGTCGGCAGCCGCTGCATCCTCGAGCACCTCTTCAGACGCCCCGCCGGACGCCTCGTCTTGCAGGCAGGCACCGGTGTCCCAGAGGCTGTTTGTTGCCGCAACCGGCGCGGATGACTTTGGTCGTGTCGCCAACGCGCTGTCATCGCGTCCGCGATCGTGAACCTGCGCAGACACCTCGGCGACGAGTTGCTGCGCTAAAATATCGAGCGGCTTTTCGGGCATCACTATCGCATCGAGCTGACCGCATCGAATACTGTGCACCAGCGCACTCGCCTCGATGAGGTCGTCGCGCGTGAGTGGAAAGAGAATGCCTTTGGGCGTGCCATTGATCGAGTGGCCGCTACGACCGACTCGCTGCAGAAACGTCGCAATACTTTTTGGCGAGGAGAACTGCACCACGAGATCGACCGACCCAACGTCGATACCCAGCTCCATCGATGCCGTTGCGACCAGTACCTTGAGGCTGCCCGCCTTTAGCCGCTGCTCGGCGTTGTGTCGGTGATCCTTGCTCATGCTACCGTGGTGTGAGCAGACGACATCGTCGCCGAGGCGTTCGGCGAGCGCGAGGGCGAGTCTCTCCGAAAGCCTGCGTGTGTTGACGAAGACGAGCGTTGTCTCATGACTCTCGATCAGCTCAACCAGCCGGCCATAGAGTTCGTCCCAGACGTCATTACTCATCAACGCAGAGAGCGGCGACTTTGGGACCTCGATGCGAATATCCAGCTCGCGCCGAAAGCCTGAGTCGACAATCGCACAGTCTGCCTTCGGCCAGCGCGCTTTCTCCTCCGCACGCTTTATTGCATTTCCCGCGTTTTCCCCCTCGCGTTCCACCGTATTACCGACTAGCGTATTACCGACTAGATAGTTGGCGACAAGGTCGAGGGGTTTTTGCGTTGCCGAGAGCCCGATGCGCTGCAGCGTTCGGCCGCTTTGGTCGCAAGCTCGCTCATTCGACTGCGCATTGATGAGGTGCTGCAAACGCTCTATCGACAGCGCCAGATGCGAACCACGCTTGTCGCCCAGAAGCGCATGGATTTCGTCGACAACCAAGCTGCGTACCGAGGACAGCATTGCGCGGCCGCTCGCACTAGTGAGCAATAAATAGAAAGACTCGGGTGTCGTGACGAGAATATGCGGCGGCTTTTTCGCCATGCGCGCGCGTTCACTCGGCGGTGTATCACCGGTGCGAACGGCGATCCGGATATTGACCGGCGCATAGCCTTGCAGGTGCAGCTGCTCTGCGATGCCGTTGAGCGGCTGCTCGAGATTTTTTTGGATATCGTTGCTCAGCGCCTTGAGCGGCGACACGTAGAGAATCTGCACGCCGTCGGTCAACTCGCCTTTCAGACCGCGTTGAAGAAGCATGTCGATGGCCGCATAGAATGCAGCAAGCGTCTTACCGCTGCCGGTCGGCGCGGCTATAAGTGTATGCCGCCCTGCCCTGATCTGCGGCCACGCCTCGATTTGTGCCTGCGTCGCCTGTCCGAAACGCGCCTCGAACCACGCACGGCTGGCAGGATGAAAATCCGCAAGACCAGTGCTGTTGGGAGGCGATGCGATGCTCATGGATAGGACTCTCTAATAACTGGCTTTTTATAAAGGCATGCGGCGAAGCACTGCCTCCGCTTACCTTTCGCCGAAGACACCTCGGAGGCCGGAAAAGTCGTTCTATTTTTTACTGTTTATACATACAGCATACTCGGCTTTTTACCTTCGTCAAAGTGTTACGCGAAATTAGTCGGGGGCGATTGTTTGAAAACGCACTTTCTTGCGCCTCGCTTCCATGTAAACTAATCTCATTGAAGAGCACTAGCGCTTAAAAACGCGTCGCCGAGTAGTTTAAACCAGACACTAAAATACAGGTGCGCCACATGGCCGACATCGACAAGCACGATACCGAAGACAAGCCGCTCGTGCCCAACGGCGCCGAGTCTGCCGCGCATTCGCCTGAGCAGCAAACGTCCTATAAATTGCCGACGCCGCAGCCTCCAAACCCAGGATTCGGCGAGCGCATCGCTCACGCGCTAAAAGTCGCGTGGGCGGAGAATCGCCAATTCTTCTTGCTGCTTACCTGTATCGTGTTCTTTAAGAGTGCGGTCGCTGATCTTAGTTCGATCTCGGGCGCGTCCATGCAGCCCACTCTCCTCGACGGCGATAAAGTATGGGTAAATAAACTAGCCTATGATATTAAAGTGCCGTTCACCGAAATCAATCTCGCCGAAGTGGGCGACCCGCAGCGCGGTGATATCGTGATAATCGATTCGAAACGCGCTGGCAAAAGACTCATAAAACGCATCGTCGGGCTCCCTGGCGACACGGTCGCGATGCAGAATAACGCGCTGGTAATTAACGGCGAACCCGTTAACTATGAGGTTGTCTCCCGTGACGAAAACTCGGTGATCATTATCGAGGAGCTGCCCGAAGTCAGCCACCGCGCGCGACTGGCGAGCGGTTATGTAAGCCGAAGCCGCCGCAGCTACGGGCCGGCGGTAGTGCCCGAAGATCAGTACTTCGTGCTTGGAGACAATCGCGACAACAGCGCAGATAGCCGCGCTTACAGTTTCATCCCCCGCATGGAGCTCGTCGGTCGCTCGAACTCAGTCGTATTTTCGCTCGATAGCGACAATAAATACCTATTTCGCGGCGACCGCTTTCTCACCGAGCTCGAATGAGCGCTTTCCCAAAAATAATAACTAAAACGAACCGCTAGAGGCATCGCAACCGCTTTGGTACTCCTTTTTTATCGCACGATTTATCTTACCTGGGTGCGCTGTGCTTGCGCATTAGCCTTTCTCTGCATCAGTGCTCACGCGTTATCTGCTGATAGATCAGCCCTGTCGAGCTACGAGATTCCGCGGATTAGCTCTGCGCCGCGAATCGATGGCACGGTCGATGCGACGGAGTGGCGCGAAGCGAAGCGTGTAGTTATCGATATAGAGACCGATCCGGCAGAAAACGTTCGCACCACGGTTAGCGCCGATGCCTTCATCATGGAAGACGGCGAAACGCTCTATGTGGCATTTATCGCGACAGATCCTGATATCTCTCAGATACGCGCATTTTATCGCGACAGGGACTTGCTGTGGGACGACGACCATATCGGCATCGTGCTCGACACATTCAACGACGAGCGCCGCGCCTACGAGTTCTGGGTGAATCCCCTCGGCGTGCAGGCCGACAGCATCTATGACGATGTGAATCGTCGCGGCGACAAATCTTGGAACGGTATCTGGGATAGCGCGGGACGGATAACTTCAAGAGGCTATGAAGCCGAGATGGCTATTCCGCTTAAGCAGCTGCGGTTTTCGCCCTCGGATTCAAAGCAGGTATGGGGCGTCGATTTTGTCAGACAATTTCCGCGCGATCGGCAGAACCGTATTTCGAACAATCCGCTAGATCGCGATATCCTGTGCTATCTCTGCCAAATTCGGAAGCTCGAGGGTCTCGACGACCTTCAAACGAGTCGTAATCTCGAAGTAATCCCTTCACTGACAACAACCTCAGTGCAAAGTCGACCGCGCAGTTTAGGTGCTTGGGAAAAACCGGGGCTTGCGTCTGATGCCGGAGTCGATGTGCGATGGGGCATCACACAGGATCTCTACCTCAACGCGACGGTTAACCCAGACTTTTCGCAGGTTGAGGCCGATGCCCCGCAGCTCGATATCAACAATACCTTTAGCCTTTTTTTCCCCGAGCGTAGAACCTTTTTCCTCGACGGTGCAGATTACTTCGACACGTTCCAGAATCTCGTTTACACGCGCAACATCGCCGACCCCGATTACGGTCTAAAGCTCACGGGCAAGTCTGGCCGCCACACCTATGGCGTGCTCACCGCGAACGATCAGTCGACGAGTTTCATCATGCCGCGCAGCCTCGGATCGAGTGTTACCACTCTCACCTCGCCTGCAGGAGAGCAAGGCGTTAGCAATCAGGCCGTTGAAAGCGACATCAGCATTGCCCGCTATCGCCTAGACCTCTTTGATAACTCGACTATCGGCGCCGTCTTTACCGACCGCCGCGCCGATACGCTGGGCTACAGCAATAGCGTCGCCAGCATCGACGCGGTGCTACGTCCGACCAACAGCGATACCGTGAGCATTCAGGGGGTCTATTCGCGTTCCAAAAATCCTCTCCAACTGCGCGAACGCTTCGGTCAGGCAAGCGAGACCTCTGGCAATAGCCTGAGGGTGCAATACAATCATATCGACGCCGAATGGGATTGGCGCATCGGCTATGACGACATCGGCGAAGATTTCCGTGCCGACCTCGGCTTCGTTAACCGCGTAGACTACAAGTACTTCGTGACCACCGTAGGCCGCACGTGGCGCGCCGACGGCGACAGCTTTTTTAGCCGCATACGCTTTGCAGCAGATTATGACCGCACAGAAGATCAGTCGGGCAAGCAGCTCGAAGAGGAACTCGAATTTTTCTTAAACATGAACGGACCCGCACAGTCCTATTTGAACGCGCTCGTTGGCGGCAGCAAAACCTATTGGAACGGCAAGACCTTTGATGAGCAGTTTAATCAACTTTCGCTGGGGTTTTCGCCCACGGCGAATCTCGGCATCGGGGCGACGCTGCGCATCGAAGATGTAGTCGACTTTGCTAACACCCGGCTGGGCCGCTCCAACCGTTTGAGCCCGTTTATCCGGCTACAGTTTGGCCGACACCTGCAATTTAATCTGAGTCACACCCTTCAGCAGTTCGATGTTGAGGGCGGTAGGTTATTTACTGCGAATCTGTCCGATCTCCGGACCACCTATCAATTCACCGCCAAAAGCTTTCTGCGCTTCACGCTCCAGTACAACGATCGCGAACGCGATCAGTCGCTCTACCTCAGTTCGGTTCAGCGCCGCAGCAAAGACCTCACCGCGCAGCTGCTTTACAGCTACCGTTTCACCGCGGCAACGCGCTTTTTTGTCGGCTACTCAGATGCCAGTTTCCAAGACGACCGTTTCGATTCGATCGAGCCAATTAATCGCAGTGTCTTCGCCAAGTTCACCTATGCGTGGCAGCCCTAGAATTTTTACAAGACTTCGCTGCTTTTAGCGACAGGGCAACGAGAGTGCGCGATAATGCGCACGAAACGCGCGCAGGGAAAATCTACTTGCTGCGCGAAACGACAATTCAGCACAACTCGAGCCAGCCATGACTAATCGTACCTCCCTCTATCAACACCATCTCGACGCCGGCGCCAAAATGGTCGATTTTTCTGGCTGGGAGATGCCGATTAATTACGGCTCGCAGATCGAGGAGCACACTCAGGTGCGCACGGCGGCCGGCGTTTTCGATGTCTCACACATGACCGTGGTCGATGTGTCGGGCGTCGATGCCGAAGCCTATCTACAACGCCTTCTCGCGAACGACGTCGCGCGCCTCGACGAGGTTGGTCGTGCGCTTTACAGCGGCATGTTAAACGACGACGGCGGCGTGATTGATGACCTCATCGTCTACCGCATGACATTTGGCTACCGCTTGGTGGTTAACTGCGCCACACGTGTCAAAGACCTTCGGTGGATGGCGCTGCAGACAACCGGCTTTGCGGTTAGCGTCGAAGAACGTCCGGGGCTGGGCATTCTTGCTATACACGGCCCCGAGTCTATCGAGCGCGTCTGTGCGATTCTGAACGACTGCGGCCGAGAGGGCGAATCTGAGGCAGCCGCGATTCGGGCGCTGGGCAATTTCCGCGGTGTCGAGTTAGGCGATTGGTTCGTGGCACGCACAGGCTACACAGGCGAAAAAGGCCTCGAGGTTATTCTGCCCACCGAGCAGGCGCCGCAGCTCTGGGAGGCCCTGCTCGCCGGCGGCGTCAAACCGATCGGTCTCGGCGCCCGTGACACGCTGCGCCTCGAAGCTGGCATGAATCTCTACGGTCACGACATGGACGAGACCGTTTCACCGCTGTCGGCAAACATGGGCTTTTCGATTGCTTGGGAGCCGAGCAAGCGTGACTTTATTGGTCGTGCCGCCTTAATAGCCCAACGCGCGGAGCTCGAAGAAGGCAGACTGCCGATTCTGACCGGCGTCGTGCTCGAGGAGCGCGGCGTGCTGCGCGAGGGACAGACCCTAAGCTGCAGAGATGCGGATGGCAACGAGCTAGCACAGGGAGTTGTCACCAGCGGCACGTTTTCGCCAACGCTTAAGCATTCGATCGCTCTCGTGCGTGTCCCCACTTATACTGCGAGCTGCGAGGTCGATATGCGCGGCAAAGCTATCCCCGTACGCATGGTGAAGCCAAATTTTGTGCGCTTTGGCAAAAAGGTTTTCGAATAACGGGCCGCTTCCGTTAAAATGCGCGCAAATTACGCTTCCGACAATTCAGAACAGCCTGCGCCGGCACTGCCGCAACGGGCGAAACGCGAGGAACACAACGTGAGCACTATTCCAGACAACTGCAAGTTCGCTACCTCCCACGAATGGGTTCGCATCGATGAAGATGGCATTGCCACCGTCGGCATTAGCGACCACGCGCAGGACGCGCTCGGTGACATCGTGTTTGTCGATTTGCCCGAAGTCGGCGCGACTATTCACGCGAAAGACGAAGTCGCCGTCGTCGAATCTGTTAAAGCGGCGTCAGACGTATACAGCCCTGTGTCCGGCGAAATTGTCGAGATTAACGAAGAGCTTCTCGATGCGCCCGAAACGGTCAACTCAGTACCCTACGACGGCGGCTGGTTCTTCAAGATTCGCCTCGAAGATGCGGCGGAGCTTGACGAGCTGCTCGACGCAGAGGCGTACGCGGAGCACTGCGAAGGCGAGTAGCGCAGGAACAGCGCATCGGCCACGGTCACCCCGAACCGAGAGCGCGACCCCGATTCGCAGCGCGGATGCGCAGTACAACTGCGCAAGATAAATGGATAAATGATAGTCAACTGAGGCCGAAGCGGGGCAACCGCTCGGCCTCGCTCATTTCTGATAGTGTAAGGATGGCAATGCAAACTCAAGCCGCCGTGAAGCTGGACGTAGCTTCGACCTCGAACGACGCCGTAACTCCCCTCAGCACGCTGCAGAACCGCGGCGAATTTATCGATCGTCACATCGGGCCAGATGCCGAGCAGATCGAGGCAATGCTGAGTGCCCTCGGAATTGCGTCACTCGACAGTCTTGTCGATCAGACCGTGCCTAGCGCCATTGCATTGCAGCATCCCATGGCGCTCGACGGCGCGATGACCGAATCCGAAGCCTTGGCGGCGCTGCGCAGCCTCGCCGACAAGAACGAGCTTCGTAAATCGTTCATCGGGCTTGGCTACTACGACACACATACGCCTAACGTCATCCTGCGCAACGTGCTCGAAAACCCAAGCTGGTACACGGCGTACACACCCTATCAGCCTGAAATCTCACAGGGCAGACTCGAGAGCCTGCTCAACTACCAACAAATGGTGCTCGACTTTACCGGCATGGACCTCGCCAACGCCTCGCTTCTCGACGAAGCGACCGCCGCCGCCGAGGCAATGGCGCTGGCTAAACGCGTGAGCAAGAATCGCAAGGCCAACGCCTTCTTCATCGACGCCCAGTGCTTTCCACAAACCGTTGATGTAATTAAAACCCGCGCCGAGTGTTTTGAGTTCGAGCTGATTATTGGCAATCCGGAAGACATCGGGGGCAGCATCGACGCCGCGTCCCTGTTTGGCGGCATCTTCCAATACCCCGCCATGAACGGCGAGCTGCGCGACTTAAGTGGTTTCATCAGCGTACTGCATCAGCACGATGCGATTGCCATCGCCGCAGCCGACATCATGAGCCTTGCTCTGCTCAAGCCACCGGGTGAAATGGGCGCCGATGTCGTGATCGGCACCACCCAGCGTTTCGGCGTACCAATGGGTTTCGGCGGACCACACGCGGCATACTTTGCGACAAAGGATGACTATAAGCGCGCGGTGCCGGGACGCATCATCGGCGTCTCTGTCGACAAGCGCGGCCGTCAGGCTTTCCGCATGGCGCTGCAGACTCGCGAGCAGCATATCCGCCGCGAGAAAGCCAACAGCAACATTTGCACCGCGCAGGTTTTGCTCGCGAACATCTCGGCGATGTTTGCGATGTACCATGGCCCCGAGGGAATACGGAACATTGCGCAGCGTATCAATCGGCTCACGCAAATCCTCGCTCAGGGATTGAAATCAGAAAGAATGGAGATAGTTAACACTCACTTCTTCGATACGATCACCTTCAAAGTCGACGCAGCGCAGGCGAGTGCTATCCTGACCCGCGCCGATGCCGCAGCGGTAAATCTACGCTGTGATCGCCTCGCCAGCGCAGGCGAGCTTGGCATCAGCCTCGATGAGTGCACCACACCAGACGACGTTGCGACACTCTGGCAGGTGTTGTTCGGCGACATGGCGCAGGAGCTTTCGGTCGAAGCGATCGACGCCGCGATCGTTGCCGGCAAACTCGGCCCCGTGATCCCCGCCGAGCTCACGCGCACAAGCGCCTATCTGACTCATCCGAACTTCAATAACTATCACAGCGAAACCGAGATGATGCGCTACCTAAAGCGCCTCGAGGACAAGGATATCTCGCTGACGCATTCGATGATTCCGCTCGGCTCGTGCACCATGAAGCTCAATGCGGCAGCCGAAATGATGCCCATAAGCTGGCCCGAATTTTCCAAGCCGCATCCGTTCACCCCTGTCGAGCAGATGACCGGCTACCTTGAAATGATTTCGCAGCTCGAGACCATGCTCGAGGCGGTCACGGGTTTCGACGCGGTTAGCATGCAGCCTAACTCTGGAGCGCAGGGCGAATACGCTGGCCTCCTCGCGATTCGTAAATACCACCTGAGCCGCGGCGACAAGCAGCGCAACATCTGCCTCATTCCGACCTCGGCTCATGGCACTAATCCGGCCAGCGCGCAGATGATCGGTATGAAGGTTGTGCTCGTGGCCTGCGACGACGACGGCAATATCGATATCGCCGACCTACAGGCGAAGGCCGAAGCCAACAGCGACAGCCTCGCCGCGCTAATGATTACCTATCCATCGACCCACGGCGTCTACGAAGAAGGCGTGAAACTGGCCTGTCAGATCGTTCACGATAACGGCGGTCAGGTTTACATGGACGGCGCGAATCTCAATGCCCAGGTAGGCGTTGCCAAGCCTGCCGAAATCGGCGCGGACGTGTCCCACATGAACCTGCACAAAACCTTCTGCATCCCGCACGGCGGCGGCGGTCCTGGCATGGGGCCGATAGGTGTTAAAGCCCATTTGGCGCCACATGTGTCTAATCATTCGCTGATCAAGCTGAGCGGCCCCGACGCAAACAACGGCGCGGTCTCGGCCGCACCGTGGGGCAGCGCGAGCATCCTGCCTATCTCGTGGATGTATATCGCCATGATGGGCGGCGAAGGCCTTCTCAAGGCAACGCAGGTAGCAATTCTTGGCGCCAACTACATCGCGCAGCGACTCGAGGGTCATTACCCCGTGCTTTACACCGGGCGCAACGGCCGCGTTGCACACGAATGTATTATCGATCTGCGTCCGCTCAAGGCGTCCTCTGGCATTAGCGAAGAAGACGTGGCGAAGCGGCTGATGGATTTCGGGTTTCACGCCCCGACCATGTCGTTTCCTGTTGCCGGCACGCTCATGATCGAGCCCACCGAAAGCGAATCGAAAGTCGAACTCGACCGCTTTATCGACGCCATGATCGAGATCCGCCGCGAAATCGCGCAGGTCGAATCGGGCGAACTCGATGCCGAAGATAACCCGCTAAAAAATGCACCGCACACCCTTGCCGACATTATGGACGACGAGTGGACCCGCGGTTACAGCAAGCGCCAAGGTGCCTATCCCGGCGTTGTCGGCGAGCATGCGCCGAACAAATACTGGCCGAGCGTCAATCGTATCGACAACGTGTATGGCGACCGAAACCTGTTCTGCTCGTGCCCAAGTCTCGAGAACTACGAGTAGAGACTGCCTAAGCCACCATCGCGCCTAGCCGTTGGTTGCGTGCAAACCGGCGGGCATAGTTTGCGCATCGACTCGCTGCTGCGTATGCAGCGCGTCGGAAAGACAGCGCACATAGAGTGGATCAAAGGGGCGCGAGACAAAGTCGCGGTAAAGCGCGAGCGAACCCTGCTTATCCGGCACGAGCGAATCGAAACACGCGTGCCGCACCAACCCGCTGCCCGCGTGCCCAAACGCATTCGCCGGGTAGCTGGACCATTCGGTGTCCCCCAAACAGACGCTTTCTCCGGCAGTCAGCGGAGACCTTTCAATAAAGCGGTAGCACTCGCGCGTAAGCGCAACCTCCTGCACGCAGCAGAGCGCGGAATAACTTTGCGTGCTGCGAAGTCGTCGGCGAAAGCGCTGATTAAAGTACCGCAAATAAGTTTGCTGCACCTGACAAATGAGCCTTTCCACTGGCCATCTCGACGGCGCGCTGAGTAATAAAACAGCGCGGTCGGCAAGGAGCGAATAAGCATGGAGCGTTGCAGAGTGGCGCGCTAGGGCTTCTAACAGCCGCGCTCGGAAAAACAGGCGACACGCAGCATCGAAGAGTTCGACTCTGCAGCTCACCGCATCGATTTCGACGAAATAAGTCGACGCCGGCATTGCGCGCAGTGTCGTAGCAAGTCTTCGCGGCCTTCCAGAGGCAGTGCTCGCAACGCGTCGCGGCATAGCCCTTGCCGGTTGTTTCAGCAGCATGCACTTTGTAAGCAAAGGCTCATGAATTGGATCTAATGCCACGATTTATCCTCCTCGCCCGTCGCCTAGTAACGGCGTTGTGTGAATTGAGTATAGGAAAGGGTGGTATCAACGCGCCAACTATCGCTCAAATTAGCATCGGCGCAGTATACTGGGCGCCTGCAGGCGGCGTAGCCGCTCAACCCCCAAGAGAAGGTGAAATCCCCGTGACGCAAATTCCCGTAAGCCAAGCTAGCTCCGCTAAAGCCACCGCCTACGCGCAGCATGTCGCAACACTTGTGAATAAGTATGCGCAGCTCCTCACAGAGGGGCAGAGCGTCCTGATTCACAGCGGCAGCGAACAGCATTATTTTGGCGATGACCGTGGGATTGTGTTTCAGGCCTACGGCCATTTCGCGCACTGGCTGCCGGTGAATCGTCCCGATCAATTTGTGCTCGTGAAAGCGGGCGACACGCCGCGCTATTTTCAGGTTGTCCCGCAGGATTTCTGGTACGACCAGAGCCTGCAGATCGACGCAGAGCTTGAGCCGGTAATTCATGAGGTCTTTGATGTCGTGCGTCTGTCGAGCATCGACGAGGTTGCCGAGCAGACAAACCTGACGGAGTGCGACTACCTTGGCCCGAATACCGCATGGGCGTCAGCGCAAGGCATCTCGCCGGCAAAACTCAATGCGCCGGCGCTGCTCGCGCCACTAGATTTTGCCCGAGCGGTCAAAACCGAGTACGAGATCGAGCAGTTACGCCGCGCCAATCAACAGGGCTTGGTGGGTCATGCAGCTGCAGCAGACTGCTTTCTCGCCGGCGGCAGCGAGTTTGAGATTCATAACGCGTTTCTGCAGGCCTGCGGTCTGCTCGAATATGAGACGCCCTATACCAACATAGTCGGGCTCGATGCCAATGCCGCCGTGCTGCATTACCAACACAAATCGCGCACGAAAA
Source organism: Pseudomonadales bacterium (assembly GCA_023254735.1). Taxonomy (GTDB): domain Bacteria; phylum Pseudomonadota; class Gammaproteobacteria; order Pseudomonadales; family Pseudohongiellaceae; genus UBA9145. The sequence goes on from JALRKV010000057.1 coordinate 38,471, forward strand.
TACCCAATGCACAGCTGCTGTTAATCGACGCCGGCAGTCGTGTTAATGGTTACGGATCGGACATTACTCGGACGACGCCGTCTCAGAATTGCCACCCAGTGATGGACTCGCTTATCACTGGCATGGAGGCGCTCGAACTCGAAATTGTCGCAAGCGTAAAGCCCGGTGTCGCCTATCCTTCTCTTCATGATCAGGCGATTGCCGGCGTGGCGAGCCTGTTAGTCGACCACGGCATCGCGAAGGTCGCCAAAGCTGAACTCGTCGAACGCCGCATCGCCCATGCCTTTATGCCGCACGGCGTCGGGCATCTCTTAGGCATTCAGGTGCACGATGTGGGCGGGCATCAGCGCAGCGCAAACGGTGGACGCATCGAGCCGCCGGCACACTCGCCTGCCCTGCGCACGACGCGCATGCTGTCCGAGGACATGGTCTTTACCGTCGAGCCCGGGCTCTATTTTATTCCTATGCTGCTTGATCCGCTGCGTGCGGGTGACGCGCGTGAGGCCTTAAACTGGCCCTTAATAGACGAGCTAATCCCGAGCGGCGGTATCCGCATCGAAGACAATATTCGGGTAACTGCAACCGGCGCGGAAAATCTTACGCGTCGCTAGCGTGAGGGGCGAGAAGCGGCTCTAACAGACTTAAAAGGGCGGGTAGCGAGTCCTGATTGTCTTCGACTAAAGCTTTGCCGCGACGACCCATTTCGGCCTGCCGCGCCCAGTCTGGGATGAGATCGATGAGAAAATCGGCAAGCTCTTTCTCGTCGGCCACGGTGCGCAGCGCAGATTCGGCTTCGAGCTGACGGCAGATCGTCGCGAAATTGAACTGCGACGGCCCCGTCACCACCGGAATGCCAAATGCAGCTGGCTCGAGCACGTTCTGACAGCCTGTATTCACCAAACTGCCGCCCACAAACGCGATGCTCGCGAGCCGGTAATAACTCATCATCTCGCCCATCGAGTCGCCAAGATAGACCTGCATCTCGGCGGTAAGCAAATCGTTCTTACTGCGCCTGCCCAACCTCAGCCCCATTCGATCAACCAGTGCCGCAACGGCATCGAAGCGCTCGGGGTGACGCGGCACAAGTAGAAGTACGGTTTGCGGTTGGCTTTCGAGCACCTGCTTAAACGCGGTCAATACTTTCTCTTCTTCGCCGTCACGGGTGCTCGACGCGATAATCACCACGCGGTCGGAAGCGTCGATGGCGTCGAACACGCCCGCCGGTAGCTGCGCGCTCCTATCCACATCGACGATAAATTTTAGGCTGCCGGTTACGCGGACGTCGTCCGGGTTAGCGCCCGCGCAAATCAACCGCTCGGCGTCTTCCTGCGACTGCGCCGCAACAAGTTCCAACTGCCGCAGCATCGGCCGAGTTAGTGCGCCAAACCGCCTGTAGCCGCGTGCAGAGCGCGCGGACAGCCGCGCATTAGCGAGCACGACGGGCACATCGGCCTTGCCGCAGTAGTGAATAAGGTTAGGCCAAAGCTCGGTCTCCATCAGAATGAGCAGGGCCGGATCGAATTTCTTCACGAATCGTTTGATCGCACCCGCCGTATCGTAGGGCAGATAAGCATGTAAAACTGTTTCGCCGAAAAGCGCCTTTACGCGGTCGGAGCCTGTGGGCGTCATGCAGGTGATCAGAATCTGATGCTCGGGATAAGCGCGGCGAAGCTCGCGCACCAAAGGCGCAGCGGCGACCGTTTCTCCCACCGAAACCGCGTGAATCCACAGCAGCGGTTTGGAAAGATCACGCGCAGCAGGTCGCCACTGCAATGCGAAGCGCTCGGCTATTCGCCTGCGATAGGCTGGCGCCTTCAATGAGCGCACGAGCAGCCGAACAAGAATGAGCGGCGTGAGCAACGTAAAAAGTATGGAGTAAAGGACTCGTGGCATGCGTTTCGGCTCTTGGCGGCGCTGTTGTGAAATCCGCATAGCGGTCGATATACTTTATGCCCGCATCCTACAGAAAAAAGCCTGTTGCTCGCTACCGTAAATGCAGATTAATTCCACCCCCGTTTAACGACCTAGATAGGCCCAGAATGACCGCGTCCCATTGCACAGACATCGTCGTATTCGGCGGCGGCATCGCCGGCCTCTGGCTGCTCAATCGCCTGCGCGACGAGGGCTACGACGCGGTCTTGCTCGAAGCCGATGGCCTTGGCGCCGCGCAGACCCTTGCGTCTCAGGGCATTATCCACGGCGGGCTCAAATACGCGCTCGGCGGCTCGGTCACAGACGCGGCCAATACGATTGCGGCCCTGCCGGCACGCTGGCGCGCCTGTTTCGACGGCACGGGCGAGATCGACCTCAGCGATTGTAAGGTGTTGAGCGAGCGGTATTACATGTGGTCTAGCGCCAGCTACCGCTCCAAAATAAAGGCGTTCTTCGGGAGCAAGAGCCTGCAGGGGCGCGTGGAATCGGTGCCTCGGAGTGACTTCCCTTCCTTCTTTGCCGAGGCAACGGTCGATGGCTCGCTCTACGCCCTGCCCGATTTCGCCGTCGATACGCCGAGTCTGCTTTCGGTTCTTCGCGCGCGCTGCGAGGAGGCGATTTTTAAGATTGACCCTAACGGCATCCGTTTTTCGCGAGATGCGAATGGCTGCGCTAGCTCCGTCACGCTTTGCGCAGGCGCGAGACGAGATGGCGATACGAACGGATCCGGCGACGACTCAGTCAGCATCCAAGCCCAGCGCATGATCTTCTGTGCG
>JALRKV010000073.1 GCA_023254735.1 Pseudomonadales bacterium
CAGGAAAGAGGGTGTTGGACATTGGTTGCGGTGGCGGCATTCTCGCCGAGGCAATGGCGAGGCAAGGTGCCGACGTGGTCGCGATAGACATGGCTGAGGCTTCACTTTCCGTTGCCCGCCTGCATCAGTTAGAGAGCAAACTCGACATAGACTACCGTCGGATACCAGCCGAGGAATTGGCTCAAGCCGAGCCTGAGCGGTACGATATCGTTACGTGTCTTGAGATGTTAGAGCATGTGCCGGACCCCAGCGCGATCGTCGCCGCCTGCCATAGCCTAGTGAAGCCCGGCGGCCACGTGCTGTTCTCGACGATCAACCGCAATCCAAAATCCTATTTGTTCGCGATCATTGGCGCGGAGTACGTCTTGAATCTGCTCCCTCGAGGAACTCACGAGTACGCTAAATTTATTCGCCCCTCCGAGCTGGCCAGCTGGGCGCGCGACGCCGGGTTAACTCTGCTCGAGCAGAAAGGTATGACCTATAATCTTCTGTCCAAGCGCTACTCTCTTGGTAGCGATCTCGACGTGAACTATCTCGCCTACTATTCAAAACCTGAAATTGAGGCGAGCGGCGCATGAGCCTCGATACGTCCATCGAATGTGTTTTGTTCGATCTAGACGGCACGCTGATCGACACAGCGCCGGATTTCGTCATCGCGCTTAATTTGCTACTCGTCCAGCGTGGAAAGCAGCCATTAGATGCGCAGTTAATCTCTCGCACTGTCTCAGATGGTGCAAAGGCGCTGGTCTCGCTAGGCTTCGGCATTGACGAGAGCTCCGAGGGGTTCACACTTCTGCACGAGCAGCTTCTCGCTTGCTACCTTAAACAAATCGAAACGACACAATCCACCCTCTATCCCGGCATGGATTACCTACTTGATTCCCTTGAACAAGCAGGCATTGCTTGGGGTATTGTGACGAATAAGCCACGCCTCTATGCAACGGCGCTCCTCACACGTCTGTCACTCCTCAGCCGCTGTCCTGTCTTGGTCTGCCCTGATGATGTCAAAGAAAAAAAGCCGCACCCTGAATCCCTTTTTCTCGCGCTTTCGACACTTCGGTGTAACCCAGAGCGCTGCGTCTATATCGGAGACCATATTCGTGACATGCAGGCCGCCAAGAACGCCGATTTAATCGCTATCGCGGCCAGCTACGGATACCTAGCCGATGGAGTAGACCCTGCCGAATGGCCGGCCGACTTTATCCTCAGCCAACCGGAGCAATCTGTCGCGCTCCTCAACCTACTGAAGTTTCGCTAATGACCTTTACCTACGATGCAGCACAAGACTGTCTTCTTGATAAAACAATATTAATCACGGGCGCAAGCGATGGCATCGGGCGCGTCGTCGCTGCAGAGTTCTGTGCACGCGGCGCGAACGTTATCGCACTCGGCCGCAGCCAAGAGAAGCTCGAGGCGTTGTTCGATGAAATTGAAGCCGCATCTCCCGGGCGAATAATCATTCATCCATTGGATCTATCCACGGCGACTAGCGAAGAGTTTGCAACGCTTGCAGGGGCGCTCGCCGAGCAATTCGACGCGCTTGATGGGTTAATACACAATGCCGCCCTACTCGGCGCGCGCAGCCCAATCGAATACTATCCCGACTCCGACTGGGACAAATTGATGCAGGTAAACGTAACTGCGCCCTTTAAGCTCACTAAGGCACTTATTCCTGCGCTCTTGCGTTCCCGCGACGCTCGCGTCATCTTTACATCTTCAAGTGTCGGCAGGGTTGGCCGAGCGTATTGGGGAGCTTACGGTGTCAGCAAATTCGCCCTTGAAGGATTAATGCAAACATTCGCAGAGGAAGTCGGAAATATTAGCGAAATTAGCGTCATGAGCTTTAACCCGGGTGGAACGAGAACCGCTATGCGCAGAGACGCCTATCCTGCAGAAGATCCGATGAGCCAACCGACACCCGAATCCCTGCTGCCGCTTTATCTTTACTTGATGAGCCCCAGCGCTAAGAAGCATCATGGCCAAGCTCTCGATGCACGCGGCTTTGAAGGATAAGTAAAGTCACGGCGCTGCCCTTGTCAATTCTTACCAACTGCCGAGGCGTCGCCTACCTGTTAACGAGGCGCGGGTTCCGCATCCTGCGGCTTTTCGATACGCGGATAAGCAACCTTCAATAGCTTTTCTAACTCTTTGCGGGGCAGTTCCTGATATCGCCCCTTAGTAACTGTGCTTGGAATGAATAGAGGGCCGAATCGGACACGTTTCAACCGGCTCACTTTCACGCCCTGAGACTCCCACAGCTTACGAACCTCTCGGTTTCGCCCCTCAAGAACAACCACGTGATACCACTGATTAACGCCTTCGCCGCCGAAATGTTGAATATCGGTAAACCTGCACATGTTGCCATCGATCATCACGCCATCGTGCATCTGTTGAACCATTTCTTTGCTTACGTCACCGAGCACACGCACTGCATACTCACGCTCAATCTGCGCACTCGGGTGCATTAGTCGGTTGGCGAGCTCCCCATCTGTCGTAAACAGCAGTAGCCCGCTGGTGTTAATATCTAATCGTCCAATCGCAACCCAACGCCCGTGCTTAATAGGCGGAAGTCGATCGAATACTGTTGGCCTACCCTCAGGATCTTTCCGTGTGCACACCTGATCCTCGGGCTTATTGTAGAGAATCACTCGACGCTCATGATTCGACTTTAACTGGGCAGCCACCTTCTTTCCATCGACGACGATCTTGTCGTCTTCGTTCACGCGATCGCCGACCTTTGCGACGACTCCATTCACCTTCACCCGCCCTTTTTCAATCCACGTCTCAGCTTCGCGCCGCGAAGCGAAACCTGCGCGCGCCATTACTTTCTGCAATTTCTCAGACATACAATCTACTCGGTAGGGGCGTTTGAATTAAACTCGCCGTCGGATTCTTCGGAACTCGGTTGCTCTTCGTGCGCACTATCGGAGGCTATTTCCGCTAGACGCGTTGGGTCGCCACCTAGGTCTTGCTCAAGCGCTGACAGTGCTTGATCAATTTCGGCGAACTCATCGTCGTCGTCATCCGTCTTTTCGTCTTCCTGTTCGTCTTCCAGTTCGTCTGATTCCTCAGCCTCCTCTGACGTTTCAGGTACGCCGTTAGGGTGGAGAATCTCATCGAGAGGCTTTTGTGACAGTGCGATCGCCTCCTCTTCTGCGAGTAATTGTGCCTTCTCGTCTTCACTCAATTCTGCGGGGTTCTCTTCTTCGGTGTTCTCTGGCATTTCTAACACTCGCGCCGCAGCAAGCTCCGCTTCGAATCCAAGGTCTTTAGCGCCCCCATCGATATCACGAATCTCCGATAGCGCGGGTAACTGCTGCAAGCTTTCGAGGTTAAAGTAATCAAGGAATTGCTTGGTAGTCGCAAACATCGAAGGGCGGCCTGGCACATCTCTCTGCCCTACCACCCTTATCCACTCCCGGTCTAGCAAGGTACGAATGATGTTCGAACTCACGGCAACGCCGCGAATTTCTTCAATGTCTCCGCGTGTAATCGGCTGCCTATAGGCTATAAGTGCCAGCGTCTCTAGAAGCGCGCGCGTGTAGCGCGGGGGGCGCTCTTCCCAAAGCTTACCTACCCATTCGGCGAGCTCCTGTTTAACCTGGAACCGATAACCCGAAGCAACCTTTGTCAGCTCGAAACCGCGGTCACCGCACTCGTCGTCGATTCGTGCGAGAACTGCGAGTAACTCATCGTTTTCGGGTCGCTCATCGTCATTAAAAACTGCTGCGATGCTTTCCAGCGAGAGGGGGCGGCCAGCCGCGAGAAGCAGCCCCTCAATAATCATTTTTAGTTTATTATCTACATCATTCATTCGGTTGTAATTCCTTATGAGGCGCGTTGCGTCCCCTCTTCCTGAATGCCCTATTGGACGGCCTCTTGGTCGGAGTCTTGATCATCATCGAAGTCACTGCTCAGAATCGGCTGCTCACTTAAAGTCTTAGCTTTAACATGTATAGGTGCGAATGGCTCGCTCTGCACGATTTCGATCATGCTCCCCTTCAGCAACTCCATTACGGCAAGGAAAGTCACAACAACACCTAGCCTGCCCTCCTCTCGAATGAGAAGCGACGACAACGGAACAAATTTCTTATCGTTAATGCGCACTAAGAGTTCCGACATTTTTTCTCGCGTCGAGAGCGTCTCACGATGAATCTGATGACTTCCAAACATGTCTGCCCGACGAAGCACTTGCGCTAGAGAGACCAAAACCTCTTTGAGATCGACCTCTGGATCGATCGTTACACGCTCCAACTTAGGGGGCAACGCCACGGCTCGATGGAAGTCTCGATTCATCCGCGGCAGTTCATCAAGTTGAGCGGCTGCATTCTTAAACCGTTCGTATTCCTGCAAACGCCGGATTAGCTCCATCCGAGGATCATCTTCCTCCGCTTCTAGATCCTCTTGTCTAGGGAGTAACATTTTTGATTTTATTTCGGCGAGCATGGCCGCCATAACCAGATACTCAGCCGCAAGCTCGAACTGACTGGATTCCATCAGTTCAACATAGGCCATATATTGATCAGTGATTTCAGCGACGTTGATATTCAAGATATCAATGTTTTGCCTTTTTATAAGATAAAGCAGAAGATCGAGTGGCCCCTGAAAGGCGTCAACCAAGATCTTGAGCGCATCTGGGGGTATGTAGAGATCCTTGGGAATCTCATCAAAAGCTTCGCCGTCAATTAATGCGAATGGCACACGTGCCTCTGTGTGCACTTCTTTTTCGCCTACTAGGACTTCAGCGCTTTGTTGATCTTCTATCAAACCCGTTTGTCCTTACTTTATGAAGCGTGAGGGAACTACCAACTCGTAAGCCCCATAGCGCTGCGCACATCGTGCAGTGTCTCGCGCGCCGTTTCGCGCGCCGTCTCACATCCCTCGGCGATAATTGAGCGCACCACGTCAGGGTCTTTCTCGTATTGTGCAGCCCGGAGCTGAATCGGTTCTAATTCCGCGACAATTGCATCGCTTAACGGCTTCTTACATTCGAGACAGCCAATGCCAGCACTGCGGCAGCCGGCATTGACCCATTCTCTAGTCGATTCATCAGAGTAAACTTCGTGCAACTGCCACACAGGACATTTATTGGGATCACCGGGATCTGTTAGACGCACGCGGGCGGGATCTGTTGGCATGGTGCTGATTTTTTTCGCGATCTGCTCAAGTGGTTCACGTAACGTAATCGTGTTGTCATAGGACTTTGACATCTTCTGTCCGTCTAGCCCCGGCATCTTCGATGCAGGGGTGAGAAGCGCTTGTGGTTCGGCAAGAATCATTTTTCCGCCGCCTTCTAAAAAGCCGAACAGCCGCTCTCTGTCCCCTAAGGAGATATTCTGCTGTTCGCGGAGGAGCGCCTGCGCTTTCTCGAGCGCCTCGTGGTCACCCTGCTCTTGGAAAGCTGTACGCAGGCTATTATAGAGACGCGCAGATTTTTTCCCCATTTTCGCAATGGCCGCCTCGGCTGCAGCCTCGAAACCAGGCTCGCGACCATAGATGTGATTGAATCGCCTTGCCGTCTCCCGCGTTAGCTCGACGTGCGCAACTTGGTCGGCACCCACGGGCACATGACCTGCGCGATAGATCAAAATGTCTGCAGCCTGCAACAAGGGGTAACCTAAGAAGCCGTAGGTATCGAGTTCCTTCTCATGCAGCTTTTCTTGCTGGTCTTTATAGCTTGGCACGCGCTCAAGCCACCCAAGGGGGGTGAGCATGGAAAGCAGCAGATGGAGCTCAGCATGCTCCGGCACGCGTGACTGAACAAAGAGAGAGGCTGAGCCGGGGTTCACACCAACTGCAAGCCAATCGATTACCATATCGAGAACGTTATTCTCAAAAATAGTCGCATCACCATAGTGCGTCGTCAAAGCATGCCAATCGGCGACAAAGAAAAAACACTCATACTCGTGTTGCAGCTTGACCCAATTATTGAGCACTCCGTGCATATGCCCCAAATGAAGGCGACCGGTGGGCCGCATACCTGACAAAACACGCTGCTGTGAATCTACTGTGGACAAACTATTCTCCGGGTTCTTTGTTCAGATCTGTTAAGGCCCTAACGCCAGTGTTGTGCGCAAATGGCGAGCCTCGATTAATTGATTATACCTTCTGGGCGCTACCTGGCCACTACGTAGCCACTATCTAGCCACTACGCTAGAAACTCACTTGCGTCGCCACCGCCTTCGCGCATGAGGCTCGGAAAGCCTTCGGTAAGGTCCAGCATTGTTGTTGGCGTCTCGCTGCAACTCCCCCCATCGACGATAAGGTCAACCTGCTTACCAAGAATCGAGCGCATCTCATAGGGATCGAGCAATGGCCGATCTGCATTTGGCAAGATAAGACTCGTCGTCATCAGCGGTTCGCCCATCTCCGCAAGAATTGCCAACGCAATCGCGTTATCCGGAACCCTCAACCCTATAGTTTTGCGTTTAGGGTGCATAAGCCGCCTTGGAACCTCGGGGCTCGCCTTTAAAATAAAGGTAAACGGGCCGGGAGTAAGTGCCTTGAGCAATCTGAATGCGCTGTTATTGACCTGCGCATACACGGCCAGCTCCGACAGGTCGCTGCACATTAGTGTGAAATTATGCTTATCGGATAGGCCGCGCAGCCTGCGAATCCGCTCGAGCGCTGATTTGTCACCGAGATGACACCCTACGGCATAGGTCGAATCCGTCGGATAAACAACGACCCCGCCCTTGCGCAAAGAGTCCGCGACTCGTCGAATCGACCTTACGTCTGGATTTTTCGGATGAATTTCTAAGTATTCGCTCATAGTCTTCGCTCTAAGGGGGCCAATTCTACGCGATATACACTACAATGCGGAAACCTTTATCGATTTGCAGTAGACTCCAATCCTTGATTAATTGTTAGTCACGCAAGCGACGCGATACGTTTATGAAACAACTCATCGACTACATTCCTCTCTTGGTGTTTTTTACAGTCTGGAGTCTTGACGAGAGACTCGTGAGCATCGCGGGCTTTGAACATTCAGTCGGCGGCATTTTTAGCGCGGCGGAATTTTTACTTGTCGCATCGACACTGGTTTACGGGGCGCTCTGGGTCAAACAAAAGCGATTGGACAAATTCCAATGGATCACCTTCGTAGCGGTTATCTTATTCTGTTTGCCCACCATTATTTTTAGGAATGTCGAGTTCCTTAAATGGAAAGCACCGATCGTCAACTGGCTTTTCGCCGGAATTTTCCTAGGCTCGAGGTTTATAGGCGAGAAGCCCGCGATCGAACATATGATGGGGCACGCCATACCTGCACCTCGTGAAGTCTGGCAGAGACTGAATCTCTATTGGGTTCTTTATTTCACGATTCTGGGCGCAATAAATCTAGCCGTAGCGCTACATTTAAGCGAAGCCCTGTGGATCAAGTTTAAGGTGTTCGGCAACCTTGCGCTTACCTTCTGCTTCGTTTTCGCGCAAATGCCCCTGCTCGCCAAATACATCGACGAACCGCAGGCCGACCCCTCTAAGTAGTCCTTGGATGCCTGCTCACGTTTAGGCCTTGCTCTCGTTTAAGCCCTCTCGTTTAGGCCTTACGTTAACGAGACACGTCGAATCACGCGCAGCCCATCACCTAATAAGAAAACATCGTTGAGAGAGCATTATGCTATTTAGTCTAGTTAGTCAGGATATTGAAAACAGCACAGAGCGCCGCATGAGCGTGCGCCCCGCCCACCTCGAGAGACTCCAAGCGCTAGCCGACGAAGGACGCCTTGTTGTGGCAGGTCCCAGTCCGGTAAACCCTAACGGCGATCCCGACCAAGGCTTTAGCGGCAGCATTATCATCGCAGACTTCAGCGACCTTGATGAGGCGCAGAGGTGGGCAGAAGCAGACCCTTACGTGAGCGCGGGCGTCTATGCATCTGTTAGTGTTAAACCCTTTAAACGCGTCTTTTGATCTATCAGCCGTTAAAGTCAGGACTCAGGGCGCTGCGAGCAAGTTCGGAAAATTCGCCTCCAGAACCGCATTCCATTCTGCGAGCTGTGAAGCCTTCCGCTCGAACAAGGCAGAATAATCCCCTTCGATTCGAATCGACTCTATCGTGTCCTTGCGGCGCAGCGATTGAACGATAGGCAGACCGTCAACCACCTTGCCGAACACTGAGTGCTTCCCGTTCAGGTGCGGCGTTGCTAAATGCGTAATAAAGAATTGGCTGCCGTCAGTCCCCGGTCCGGAATTCGCCATCGACAGTATGCCTGGCTGATTGTGGCGCAGGATGATTTCACCGCTAAAGCGGTAGCCAGGCCCTCCTGTCCCATCCCCTAAGGGGTCTCCTCCCTGAACCATGAAATTTCTCTCCCAGCGATGAAACGTCAAGCCATCGTAGAAGCCCCGCTGTGCGAGATTGATAAAGTTTGCGACCGTGGTTGGCGCGGCTCGCTCGTTAAGCTCGGCGGTTATGACGCCTAGGCTTGTGGTAATTCTCGCGATGAGAGGCTCGGCCGCCATCGATGGCATTGCGATCACCATGCCGATAACGAAACCAACGACTTTAAGACTCCCCGCTATCAGATCAGAACAACGTAGGACGCGGGTTGGCAGAAGCCTACCCCTTTTAGATACAGAGAAATCTTTCATGTTAAAAACCTTTTAACTCGTAATCGATAATAACAGGTGCGTGGTCCGAAAAGCTCTGCTCGCGATAAATCGAAGCGCCCACGGTCGAATCCGCGATTTCGGGAGAAACAACGTGATAATCGAGCCGCCATCCCACGTTATTCGCTCGCGCCTGCCCTCGATTCGACCACCATGAATATTGGTCTGCTTCAGCATTCACTCGGCGGAATGAGTCTGCGAACCCGACTTCGTCAAATAACTCATCAAGCCACGCTCTCTCCTCAGGCAGAAAACCTGAGTTTTTCATATTGCCCTTCCAATTCTTTATATCGATCTCTTTGTGGCAGATATTCCAATCGCCGCAGACGATATAGCGCCTATCGTCCTGTGCGAGGGTTCGCATATGCCGCATGAAATAGTCCAAGAATCGCATCTTGCGGGCCTGTCTCTCGTCACCGCTCGATCCAGAGGGGAGATAAAGCGAAATAACGCTCAAATCGCCAAAGTCAGCCTGCAGATAGCGCCCCTCGGTGTCGGCGATATCTAGCCCAATTCCACGATGAATCTTATCGGGTTCTACACGGCTGTAGAGCGCCGTGCCCGCATAGCCTTTTTTCTCCGCATCAAAATAGTAACAAAAATACCCTTCTGGATTGAACTGCGGATCCGTTAGTTGATCCACCTGCGCCTTCGTCTCCTGCAGGCAAACTATGTCTGCATCGACTGTGGGCAACCAGTCGAAAAAGCCCTTTCGCGAGGCGGCACGGATTCCATTGCAATTCAGCGTTACGACTCTCATTTCTTCTCTCACTTGTCTTTTTTCGGATGTTATCTGCACCGTGCTTATCGCGCGACGAGGCCGCGTGGGCGTTACCTGCGCGCTTCACAAATGCTGCCTATGTGCTACCCAAGTGCTACCTGAGTGCTACCTAAAACCTACCTAGGCGTTACCTAAACGTTACCATGTGACACAGATCACAAATCAGACTAAAATCCGCTAGTTACATAG
>JALRKV010000140.1 GCA_023254735.1 Pseudomonadales bacterium
TCGTCCACAGTTCTATTTCCGTACGACAGACGTGACAGGTGCTTGTGAGCTACCTGAGGGCGTTGAGATGGTAATGCCTGGTGACAACGTGAAGATGGAAGTGACGTTGATTGCCCCAATCGCGATGGACGAAGGTCTACGTTTTGCGATCCGTGAAGGCGGCCGCACAGTAGGCGCGGGTGTTGTAGCGAAGATATTCGAATAAGTTACTGATTACACAGGAAAACACCTCTTCGGAGGTGTTTTTTTGTCTCAGTGAAAAGGTAATGCTCCGACCATAATGAGCAAATGAAGAAGAGATTGGTAGGTTTCGCGCTGATATCGCTTGACAGCAACGCCCCTCGACAATAGAATCTCGCTTCTTTTTTTCGGCTTCAGGTAGTTTTTACTTGAGCAGAAAATTTAGACGAATTTACGATTAAAAAGACACACATTTAAAAAGACACACGTTTTAAAAGACACACTTTGTCCTAAAGACACTATTTCGGAGTTGTAGATAGATGCAAAATCAGCGTATTAGAATCCGCCTTAAGGCTTTCGATCATCGTCTGATTGATCAATCTACCCAAGAGATAGTGGATACGGCACGACGCACTGGCGCGCAAGTCCGCGGACCAATCCCTCTGCCTACGAACAAAGAGCGTTTTACTGTTCTGATTTCACCACACGTCAATAAAGATGCGCGTGACCAGTACGAAATTCGTACCCACAAGCGTCTGCTCGACATCGTCGAGCCTACAGAGAAGACTGTAGATGCGTTGATGAAGCTCGATCTCGCCGCCGGCGTAGAAGTTCAGATCAGTTTAGGATAACTAGCAGGCACCGGCTTAGATCCGGCGGTCACTAACTAAAGCTGCCAGCACTAACCTGCTGGAGCTGCGAGGCTCAGGCCGAGCACAGCAAGACAGCGCTTCCGCACTTGTGCATAAGCGTGAAACAAAACAGACCAGGCACCGAGAGTTCAGTCCTCCTTGCCCTTTTGTAGAAAAGTATTGGCGCACTGATATTCCTGCCACCCATTTGCGGTGGCGAACATAGTGTAACGCGTCAGCGGCCATAGAGGGTTTCAGCCCCTTGCACGATGAGGTTTACTAAAATGTCTATTGGATTAGTCGGTCGTAAGAGCGGGATGACTCGTATCTTTACCGAAGAAGGCACGTCTATCCCTGTTACAGTTGTAGAAGTACAGCCTAACCGGGTTACTCAGATTAAAACTCCCGAAACCGATGGCTATACAGCTATTCAGGTCACTACTGGCTCGCGTCGCGCGTCTCGCGTAACCAAGGGTATGGCTGGTCACTTCGCGAAGGCGAACACCGAAGCCGGCACTGGGTTATGGGAATTCCGCGCCGAAGACGCAGATATTGCTGATTTGACTGCTGGCAGCGAGATCAAGGTTGATCTCTTCGCTGAAGGTCAAATGGTTGACGTCACCGGTACGTCCAAAGGTAAGGGCTTCCAAGGTGGCGTAAAGCGTCACAATTTCCAAATGCAGGACGCGACTCACGGCAACTCATTGTCTCACCGCGCGCCTGGTTCAATCGGGCAGTGTCAGACTCCCGGTCGTGTGTGGAAAGGAAAGAAGATGGCTGGTCAGATGGGTAATGAGCGTTCAACAACTCAGAGCCTGAAGATTGTACGCGTCGACCTCGAGAACAATCTGCTTCTCATCAAGGGTGCTCTTCCGGGCGCTACTGGATCAAATGTCGTCGTTCGACCAGCTGTTAAGGCCAAGGGGTAAGCAATGGAATTAAGTCTTGCATTGCCTGGCAAGAAAGCGGGCAAAGAAAAGGTCTCTCTCTCCGACGAGGCCTTCGGTAAAGAATATAACGAAGCGCTGGTACATCAGACTGTTGTGACTTATCTCGCAGGTGCTCGTCAGGGTACTGTGCAGCAGAAGACACGGTCAGAGGTGCGCGGCGGTGGTCGTAAGCCTTGGCGTCAAAAAGGCACTGGCCGAGCTCGCTCGGGTACTATCCGCAGCCCTATCTGGCGCAGCGGTGGTGTCACGTTTGCAGCGCGTCCTCAAGACCACAGCAAGAAGCTCAACAAGAAGATGTACCGTGGCGCGATGCGCTGCATACTCTCAGAGCTTATTCGTCAGGAGCGTTTGTTCGCGGTTAGTGACTTCGCCATCGACTCTCACAAGACTAAAGACCTCGTTGTGAAGCTCAAAGAGTTCGAGCTCGACAACGTGCTCATTATCTCCGAGCAAGTAGAGCCAAATCTCTACCTAGCCGCGAGAAACCTTCATAAGGTAGACGTTCTAGACGTAGCCGGAATCGACCCTGTAAGTCTGGTCGGATTCGACAACGTAATCATTACAGTCGCCGCGCTTAAGAAAGTCGAGGAGATGCTGGCATGAACCAAGAGCGACTCTATCAAATCATCCTAGGGCCACACGTGTCTGAAAAGACAACGTTGATGGGCGAAGGTAACAACCAATACGCGTTCCGCATTGCGACTACGGCAACTAAGCCCGAGGTTCGCGAGGCGGTTGAGACGCTATTTAAGGTATCGGTTACCGATCTTCAGATCCTTAACGTTAAGGGCAAAACTAAGCGCGGAGCAGGCGGTCGAATTCGTCGTCGCTCTGACTGGAAAAAAGCTTATGTTCGCCTAGAAGCAGGTCATGAAATTGACTTTGCTGACATCAGCTAAAGAGGTAGGGAATAGTCATGCCAGTTGTAAAGTGTAAACCTACTTCACCAGGTCGCCGTCACGTCGTCAAAGTCGTGCATACCGATCTGCACAAGGGTGCACCCTATGCGCCTTTGACTGCGCCTAAGTCTAAGACAGGCGGACGCAATAATCTTGGCCGCATCACGCGTCGTCACGCGGGTGGTGGTCACAAGCAAAAGTACCGAATCATCGATTTCAAGCGCAACCGCGATGGAATCCCTGCGAAGGTAGAGCGTCTGGAATATGACCCTAACCGCTCAGCATTGATCGCTTTGCTGCTCTACGCAGACGGCGTTCGCACCTACATCATCGCGCCAAACAAAGTTAAGGCGGGTGATACGCTCGTTTCTGGTGACGACGCTGCCATTAAAGTCGGTAACTGTTTACCACTTCGCAATGTGCCACTTGGAAGCACAGTACACTGTGTCGAGCTCAAGCCAGGCAAGGGTGCACAGGTAGCGCGCAGCGCGGGTACATCGTTGCAGCTGGTCGCGCGTGAGGGCGCCTATGCAACGCTGCGTCTTCGCTCAGGTGAAATGCGCAAAGTCCTGTCGGACTGCCGCGCGGTCCTAGGTGAAGTGTCGAACTCAGAGCATAGTCTTCGTCAACTCGGTAAAGCCGGTGCGAAGCGCTGGAGAGGCGTTCGTCCAACCGTTCGCGGTGTTGCGATGAACCCAGTCGATCACCCGCATGGTGGTGGTGAAGGACGTACCTCTGGTGGTCGTCACCCAGTTTCACCTTGGGGTATGCCGACTAAGGGTTACAAGACACGATCTAATAAGCGCACAGACAATATGATTGTCCGTCGCAGAAATTCAAGCCGTTAAGGTAGGGGTATAGCCAGTGCCACGTTCACTAAAAAAAGGTCCCTTCATTGACCTACACTTGATGAAAAAAGTGCAGATCGCAGCTGAAGCCAACGACAAGCGCCCAATCAAGACTTGGTCGCGACGTTCGATGATTTCTCCCGATATGATCGGTCTGACAATCGCCGTCCACAATGGTCGGCAACACGTACCTGTCTCTATTAATGAAGACATGGTTGGCCATAAATTGGGCGAGTTCGCCGTCACGCGTACCTTTAAAGGTCACGTTGCTGACAAGAAATCGCGCTAATCGGGGGCTGAGATGGAAGTTGTAGCTAAATTAAAAGGTGCGCGCATGTCGGCTCAGAAAGCTCGACTTGTTGCAGACCAGATTCGCGGCAAGGCGGTGGAAGAAGCGCTGCTATTGCTGACTTACAGCCCTAAGAAAGGTGCTGCGCTCATTAAGAAAGTGCTGAATTCTGCTATCGCTAACGCGGAGCACAACGAAGGCGCTGACGTCGATGAGTTGAAAGTGTCAACGATCTGCGTTGATGAAGGTATGACGATGAAACGCATCATGCCACGAGCCAAGGGACGAGCTGATCGCATTTTGAAGCGCTCTTGCCATATAACAATCACGGTCGCTGATAGCTAGGAGTATCGGATGGGTCAGAAAGTACATCCAACTGGAATTCGTCTTGGCATTACCAAGAAACATACCTCTACATGGTATGCCGAAGGAAAGGATTACGCAGACAACCTCTTAGTTGATCTTCGCGTACGAGAATTCGTTAAGAAGAAACTGGCCGCCGCGTCTGTTTCTCGAGTCGAGATAGAGCGCCCAGCGCAGACTGCTAAGGTAACCGTTTATACGGCTCGTCCTGGCATCGTGATTGGCAAAAAAGGCGAAGACGTTGAGAAGCTTCGTAACACGCTGACAGCTCAAATGGGCGTCCCTGTGCAGGTAAACATCGAAGAAATTCGTAAGCCTGACCTCGACGCGCAACTGGTTGCCGACGGCGTAGCCTCTCAGCTGGAGCGTCGCGTTATGTTCCGTCGCGCTATGAAGCGCGCAGTGCAAAACGCCATGCGTCAAGGCGCCGAGGGAATTAAGATTCAAGTTGGAGGCCGCCTAGGCGGTGCCGAGATCGCTCGTTCGGAGTGGTATCGCGAAGGTCGAGTGCCGCTGCATACATTGCGCGCCGACATCGACTACGCGACAGCCGAAGCCGCAACTACATACGGCATCATCGGTATCAAGGTCTGGATCTTCAAGGGTGAAGTACTGGATTTAGGCGAGGCTATCGTGCCTTCGCAAGCTAAAGCCAACTAGAGGTAAAGCGACGTGTTACAGCCAAAGCGTACAAAATTCCGCAAGATGATGAAGGGTCGTAACCGCGGTCTCTCTCATCGTGGTAGCAACGTAGATTTCGGTGAGTTCGGTCTGAAAGCCGTCTCGCGCGGTCGACTAACTGCCCGCCAAATTGAAGCAGCCCGTCGCGCAATGACGCGTCGTGTTAAGCGTGGCGGAAAAATCTGGATCCGTGTGTTTCCCGATAAGCCTATTACTGGTAAGCCTCTCGAGGTTCGTCAGGGTAAAGGTAAGGGTAATGTTGAGTACTGGGTAGCCCAGATTCAGCCGGGTCGTATTATGTTTGAGATCGAAGGCGTTGACGAAGAGCTTGCGCGCGAGGCGTTTGGCCTAGCGGCATCGAAGCTTCCTTTCAATACGACTTTCGTTAAACGGACGGTAATGTAATGAAAGCGAGCGAATTGAGAGAAAAGTCGGTCGAGGAATTGCAGGCTCAATTGCAAGATCTCTTCAAGGACCAGTTCAATGTCCGTATGCAGAATGCAACGGGTCAGTTAGGTCAGGTTCACTTAGTGAGCGGCTTAAAGCGTGATATCGCCCGTGTTAAAACGATCATCACTGAAAAACAAAAGAGTGGTTCATAGTTATGTCAACTGCAAGCAACGAGAAAACCGCTCGCACTACATCGGGCAAGGTCATTAGCAACAAGATGGACAAGTCTATCGTTGTGCTTATTGAGCGTAAGGTGACTCACCCTGTTTACGGCAAGATCATCAAGCGATCGACAAAGATCCATGCACACGATGAAAAGAACGAGTGCATGCCTGGTGATTTGGTAACTATTCAGGAAGTTCGGCCTCTCTCCAAGACTAAATCTTGGGCATTGGTCTCGATAGACGAGCGCGCAACACAAGTTTAAGGCTGGGAATTTCCCGCCGCGGTTTAACAAGAATTTAGGTAGAGAATCGTTGCCCGCTTTAGCAGGTAACTGATGGAGCGAATCGATGATTCAAGTTCAGTCATACTTAGAAGTCGCAGATAACAGCGGCGCTCGACGAGTAATGTGTATCAAGGTGTTAGGCGGCTCACACCGTCGCTACGCACGCATAGGCGACGTCATTAAGGTCACCGTTAAGGAAGCGATTCCACGCGGCAAAGTAAAGAAGGGTCAGGTTCTGACTGCGCTAGTTGTTCGCACTAAGAGTGGTGTACGTCGTCAAGACGGATCACTCATCAAGTTCGACGACAACGCGGCGATTCTTCTTAATGCAAACAGTGCGCCGATTGGTACGCGTGTATTCGGCCCGGTTACTCGTGAGCTGCGTACAGAGAAATTCATGCGAATTATTTCACTGGCGCCAGAAGTACTTTAAGCGCTAGGCAAGAAGAGACAGAGGCAAACATGCGTAAACTGAAACGTGATGACGAAGTGATTGTAATCACTGGCAGGGACAAGGGTAAGCGTGGAAGCATTTCACGCCTTGTCGGTAGTGATCGAGTTATCGTCGCAGGCGTCAATATGGTTAAGCGCCATACCAAGCCGAACCCAAATGCGGGTCAGGCTG
The DNA here is from genome assembly GCA_023254735.1 of Pseudomonadales bacterium. Classification (GTDB taxonomy): domain Bacteria; phylum Pseudomonadota; class Gammaproteobacteria; order Pseudomonadales; family Pseudohongiellaceae; genus UBA9145. Next base: position 6,366 of record JALRKV010000140.1, read on the forward strand.
GCGGCATTATCGAAAAAGAAGCGTCGCTACATATTTCGAACGTAGCGATATTCAATCCTGAGACTGGCAAAGCAGATCGCGTTGCTATTCAGGTGGCTGAAGACGGCGCTAAGAAGCGTGTGTTTAAGTCGAATGGTTCAGATTTAGTCTAATTATCGGTAGGTTGCCAAGCATGGCTCAGTTTAAAGAATTATATAAGCAGCAAGCAGTCCCGGCTCTCCAAGAGCAGTTCGGTTTCGCTAATCCTATGCGCGTGCCAAAGATCACCAAGGTGGTTTTGAACATGGGTCTCGGTGAGGCCGTTACGGATAAAAAAGTACTCGAGAGCGCTGCCGAGGATTTGACCAAAATTTCTGGTCAGAAAGTCGTCGTCACTAAGGCGCGCAAGTCAATCGCGGGATTCAAAATCCGTGAAGGCTGGCCTGTCGGTCTCAAGGTGACTCTGCGCGGCGAGCGTATGTATGAGTTTCTGGAGCGTTTAGTCGATATCGCTATTCCTCGTATACGTGACTTCCGAGGCTTAAGCCCGAAGGCGTTCGATGGACGCGGCAACTTCGCCATGGGGGTGACTGAGCAGATCATCTTCCCAGAAATCGACTACGACAAGATCGACGCACTGCGCGGTCTCGACATTACAATTACAACGACAGCGCAAACTGACGACGAGGGTCGTGCGCTACTGGCAGCAATGCGCTTCCCTTTCCGTGGAACCGTGACTGCCGAAGCTAAGGAGTCTTAAGATGGCGAAAACCTCTATGATCGAGCGGGAGACCAAGCGAACAAAGCTGGTTGCGAAGTTCGCCGCCAAGCGCGCGGCTCTCAAGGCTATCTTAAATGATGCCGACGCGAGCGACGAAGCTAAGTGGGAAGCGCAGGTGAAGTTTCAGAAACTTCCACGCGACTCGAGCCCTGTTCGTCAGGTTCTACGCTGTCGTATCACCGGACGCCCTCACGGCGTTTATCGTAAATTTGGTCTATGCCGTAACAAGCTTCGCGAAGCCGCGATGCGTGGTGACGTGCCTGGACTAACTAAGGCTAGCTGGTAAGCGGGAGAAGTATTATGAGCATGTCAGATCCGATTGCAGACTTCTTAACTCGTATCCGCAACGCACAAATGGCCAAGCTGCCAACTGTTGCTTGCCCAGCGTCTAAGATCAAACAAGCCCTAAGCCAAGTGCTTCAGGACGAAGGCTACATTGCGGGTTACGGAGTAACCGATGTTGAGGGTAAGCCGCAGTTGACGGTTGATCTTAAGTATTACGCAGGAAAGCCGGTTATCGAAGAGATTAAGCGCGTGAGCCGACCTGGCTTGCGTAACTACAAAGGTAGCGAGAATCTACCTACGAATCGAGCTGGACTTGGCGTAGCGATTGTTTCTACGAACAAGGGCTTGATGACAGACAAGCAAGCGCGCGCTGCCGGTCTCGGTGGTGAGGTACTCTGCACCGTCTTCTAACCGAAATCGGTGCTCCGTGTAGAGCTGAGTTTTTTAAGCAGAGCATAAATATGTCTAGAGTAGCGAAAAACCCTATCGAATTACCGAAGGGCGTAGAAACAACACTGACCGATACGACTATTTCGGTTAAAGGCGGCAAGGGCAACCTGCAGCTGGAATTACATAGCCTTGTTGGCGTAACTCAAGATGGCGACGTCTTGCAGGTTGTCGCAAAAGACGAATCGCGCCAGGCGAAAGCTATGTCGGGTACTTTCCGGTCACTCGTCGCAAACATGGTGACAGGGGTGAGCGAAGGCTTTCAGAAGAAACTTGAGCTGCAGGGTGTTGGCTACCGAGCCAAGGCCGAGGGCAAGAGCGTCAATCTCACGTTAGGTTTCTCGCATCCTATCGATTACGCACTTCCTGAAGGCGTAACCGCTGAGACGCCTACGCAGACTGAAATTATTATTTCTGGTGCGGATAAGCAGCAAGTGGGTCAGGTCGCTGCTGAGATCAGAGACTTCCGTCCGCCAGAGCCATACAAAGGCAAGGGTGTTCGTTACGCAGATGAGCGCGTATTCAGAAAAGAAGCCAAGAAGAAATAGGTCATAAGCTATGAGCAGCGTTAAGAAAATAGCTCGTCTAAGGCGAGCAAAGAGAGCAAGAGCAAAGATCAGTGAGCTGCGCGTCAACCGTCTGTCGGTTTATCGCTCACCACGACATATTTACGCTCAGGTGATCTCGGCAAGTGGCGACCAAGTTCTGGCGTCAGCTTCGACAGTCGAGAAAGACCTCCGCGGCGGCGCTACTGGTAACGTCGATGCGGCGAGCAAGATCGGCACACTTATAGCCGAGCGTGCGAAAGCCGCAGGCATCGAAAAAGTAGCGTTTGATCGCTCGGGCTATGCCTATCACGGTCGCGTTAAGGCATTAGCCGACGCGGCGCGTGCTGGCGGACTAGATTTTTAAGGGTTTTAACTATGGCGTACAAAGACGATTCCAATAAGAACGAAGAGGGCATGCAAGAGAAGCTCATCCAAGTTAACCGCGTATCAAAGGTGGTTAAGGGTGGACGCATCTTCAGCTTTACTGCTCTAACAGCAGTGGGTGACGGCAACGGTCGCGTAGGTTTCGGTCGTGGCAAGGCACGCGAAGTACCTTTGGCCATCCAGAAAGCGATGGAATCGGCGCGTCGCAACATGATCTCGGTTGACCTCGACGGCACAACACTGCAGTACGCAGTTAAGGCCCGTCATGGTGCCTCCAAGGTATACATGCAGCCTGCCTCAGAAGGTACTGGCGTAATCGCGGGTGGCGCAATGCGTTCAATCCTCGAACTAGCCGGCGTTCAGAACGTCTTGGCAAAATGTTACGGCTCTACCAACCCGGTGAACGTAGTGCGCGCGACCTTTAACGGCCTACGTGACATGCAATCGCCGGACGAAATCGCGGCGAAGCGCGGCAAATCAGTCGAAGAATTAGTAGGGTAGAAAAATGGCGAAGAAGACAGTCACAGTCAAACTCGTGCGCAGTCCGATCGGCGCCCTTCCCAAGCACAAGTTGTGCCTGCAGGGTCTAGGTCTGCGACGTATGCATCAGTCCGTAGAGGTGGAGGATACTCCTGCCGTGCGCGGAATGATTAACAAGATTAGCTATATGCTGACCGTAGTTTAAGGGGTTCGACATGCATCTCAATACATTAAGCCCAGCTCCAGGCAGCACGAAGGCAGCTAAGCGCGTAGGTCGCGGAATTGGTAGTGGCTCGGGTAAGACATCGGGTTCAGGCCACAAGGGACAGAAGTCTCGCAGCGGCGGAACCGTGCGTCCGGGTTTCGAAGGCGGCCAAATGCCTCTGCAAATGCGTCTACCCAAGTACGGCTTCAATTCTCGAGTCGGTCGCAGCATGGCTGAGATTCGTACCTCCGAGTTGAATAATCTTGAGGCAGATGTGATCGACCTCGACGTATTGCGCAAGGCAAATCTTGTTACGGCTAACATCAAGCGTGCGAAGGTTATGCTGTCGGGTGACGTCACGAAAGCGGTAACGCTCAAGGGCATCGGAGCGACAAAGGGTGCGCGTGCTGCGATCGAAGCGGCTGGCGGCAAGGTCATCGACGAAGAAGTTATGCCTAAGGTCAAGAAGCTGCCTAAGAAAGCACCTAAAGCTGATCAAGCCGCAGACGCGTAGGGCATCAGAAGCACCGTGCGACTCACTTGCGAGTAACTAGAGCTAGTTAGAGTTACTGAGAGTTACTGAGAGAAACTAAGAGTTAATACGATTAGATGGCAAACAAACCGAACATAAATCCAGAGAACATTGGCGCCGGCTTGGGCGAACTTAAGTCGCGCCTGCTCTTTCTCTTGTTTGCTATTTTTGTCTACCGCATAGGTACGCATATACCGGTGCCGGGAATCGACCCTCTTCAGCTGGCTGCGTTTTTCGCCCAGCAGGAAGGTACGTTCACAGACATGATCAATATGTTTGGTGGTGGTGCACTTGAGCGCATGAGTATCGTCGCTCTGGGTATCATGCCTTACATTTCGGCGAGCATCATCATGCAGTTATTGACTGCAGTAAGCCCGCATCTCGACCAACTCAAGAAAGAGGGTGAGTCTGGCCGACGCAAGATATCCCAGTACACGCGCTACGGCGCGCTGGCTCTTGCAACTATTCAGGGGACAGGAATGGCAGTAGGCCTGCTTGCCCCAATGGCGTATAATCCCGGCCCCGCATTTACTCTAACGGCCGTAGTATCGCTTGTCACTGGCGCCATGTTCATGATGTGGCTCGGTGAGCAAATAACTGAAAAAGGTATCGGAAACGGAATCTCGATGCTGATTTTTGCTGGCATCGTTGCAGGATTTCCTGCTGCGATCGGTACTTCACTACAACAGGCCTACGAGGGTCAGATCAACGGCGTGCTGTTGATGGTGGTGGGTCTTATAGCGATTGGCGTCATAGCGATTATCGTCTATGTCGAGCGGGCACAGCGCAGAATTACCGTGAACTATGCGAAGCGCCAACAGGGCCGAAAAATGTATCAGGCTCAGGCTAGTCACCTACCGCTGAAAATAAATATGGCGGGTGTGATTCCAGCGATTTTCGCGAGCAGTATTTTATTGTTCCCTGCGTCTGTCGCGCAGTGGTTCGGGCAAGCCGATGGTTCAGAGTGGCTTGCGGAGTTGGCGTTCCTGATTGGTCCAGGTCAGCCGCTCTATATAATTATTTTTAGCGCCATGATTATTTTCTTCTGCTTTTTCTACACGGCGTTGGTATTTAACCCACGCGACGTGGCTGAGAATCTGAAGCGATCAGGCGCGTTTATACCTGGGATTCGCCCAGGTGAACATACTGCAAAATACATTGACGGCGTGATTACACGTCTCACGATGTTCGGTGCAATCTACATAACACTCGTGTGTTTGCTGCCAAACTTCATGCAGATGTTCGCTAACGTGCCTTTCAACCTGGGCGGCACGGCGCTTCTGATTTCCGTGGTCGTAACCATGGACTTCTGGTCGCAAGTTCAGTCGCACTTGATGTCGCATCAGTACGATTCGTTAATGAAGAAGTCGAAACTGGGCAACTACGGCCGCAGCGGAATTTAAGATTGTCTCGTCGTGCTGAGCGCGGTGAGAAAAGATAACGGAGACAACCATGAAAGTAAGAGCGTCTGTAAAAAAGATCTGCCGTAACTGCAAGGTAATCAAGCGTAATGGTGCCGTTCGCGTCATCTGCAGCTCAGAGCCGCGACACAAGCAACGTCAGGGCTAACACTAATTGCAAAAGCTGCGGCCTATGGGTCTAGCGAGTAAACAGAGAGAACGGAGTTAATATGGCACGTATTGCCGGTGTAAACATTCCAGATAACAAGCATATCGTGATTTCTCTACGGTATGTTTATGGTATTGGGCCAACGACAGCTAGCGCTATCTGCGACAAAACTGGTATCGCCCCAAACTCTAAGACCGGCGAGCTAAGCCCCGAAGAGCTTGATACGCTGCGTAACGAGATTGGTAACCTCACGGTTGAAGGTGATCTTCGTCGTGAAGTGTCGATGAACATTAAGCGTCTAATGGACTTAGGCTGCAACCGTGGCATTCGCCATCGTCGCTCGCTGCCGGTTCGTGGTCAGCGCACTAAAACGAATGCTCGCACCCGTAAGGGCCCACGCAAGCCAATACGTAAGTAAACAGTAAGACGGAATTATTATGGCCAAGCCAGCAGCTAAATCGACCAAGAAAAAAGCACGTAATCCTGTCATCGACGGAATTGCATTTATTCACGCCTCGTTCAACAACACGATCATCACGATCGCCGATCGCCAGGGTAACGCTCTCAGCTGGGCGACAGCCGGTGGTTCTGGATTTCGTGGTTCGAGGAAGAGCACGCCCTTCGCTGCTCAGGTCGCTGCAGAGCGAGCTGGTAAAGCTGCGATAGAGCTATATGGTCTCAAGAGCCTAGACGTGAAGGTCAACGGACCAGGGCCAGGACGAGAGTCTGCGGTTCGCGCGCTAAACAACTGTGGTTTAAAGGTGGGCAACATTACTGATGTCACGCCAATCCCACACAATGGATGCAGGCCGCCTAAAAAGCGTCGAGTGTAATACGAACACAATCAGAAGCTCTTCTGAAACAAAGAGCACAGGAGACCGAATATGGCCCGTTATTTAGGCCCGAAGTTAAAGCTTTCACGTCGCGAAGGAACGGATTTGTTCCTCAAGAGTGGCGTTCGTCCTTTAGATAGCAAGTGTAAAGCGGAGACCATTCCTGGTCAGCACGGCGCGCGTCGCGGTCGTCTGTCGGATTACGGTGTTCAGCTGCGTGAGAAGCAGAAGGTACGTCGTACCTACGGTGTTCTCGAAAAGCAGTTCCGTGGCTACTACAAGGAAGCTGCTCGTCTTAAAGGTGCAACCGGTGAAAACCTCCTGCAATTGCTTGAGTGTCGTCTAGACAACGTTGTGTATCGCATGGGCTTTGGCAGCACGCGTGCAGAGTCGCGTCAGCTGGTTGCGCACAAATCAATTACTGTTAATGGCGCTGTTGTGAATATTGCGTCTTATCAGGTCAGCGAGGGCGATAAGGTAGCAATTCGACCTAAGGCGAAGGCGCAGCTGCGCATCAAGTCTGCGCTCGAACTGGCGGCTCAACGCACAGCGATCGATTGGGTGAGTGTCGACACTGCAAAGCTCGAGGGTACGTTCTCTCGCAAGCCAGAGCGCGAAGACCTCCCTGCAGAGATCAACGAGTCTCTAATCGTCGAGCTTTACTCGAAGTAGTGAGCTAATCACACAGAAGGTGGATTACATGCAAATTTCTCTTTCAGATTTTTTGACGCCACAGCATATCCAGATTGATGAAGTGGACAAGTGCCGTTCGAAGGTTGTTCTGGAGCCGCTCGAGCGCGGATTCGGTCATACCTTAGGCAATGCGCTGCGTCGCATTTTGCTTTCCTCTATGCCCGGTAGTGCGGTCGAAGAAGTAGAGATCGATGGCGTAGTACACGAATACAGCACAATCGAGGGCGTCCGCGAAGACGTGATCGAGATACTTCTTAATCTCAAAGGCATTGCAGTGGTGCTCAACGAGAAAGACGAAGTGGTTGTAACGATAAATAAGAAGGGCACGGGCGTTGTCACCGCAGGCGACATCGTTTCTGACGGCAGCGTCGAGATCGTGAACCCTGATCACGTTATCGCAAACCTCAACAAGAACGGTGAGCTGAACATGCGTCTTACGATCCGCAAGGGTCGCGGCTACTCGCCTGCGGATAGCCGCAGCAGCGACGACGATGAGACACGCGCGGTGGGTAAACTGTTGCTTGACGCGTCTTACAGCCCAGTGCTGCGCGTATCATACTCTGTGGATGCCGCGCGTGTTGAACAGCGTACTGACCTAGACAAACTCGTCATTGATCTTGAGACCAATGGCACGATCGATCCTGAAGAGGCGATTCGCCGCGCGGCAACGATACTGCAGCATCAGCTCGCCGTATTTGTCGACCTGCATAGCGAAATCGTGCCTGAGGCGACTAAGGCCGAGGACGAGATAGATCCTATCCTGCTCCGTCCGGTCGACGACCTCGAGTTAACTGTTCGCTCTGCGAACTGCCTCAAGGCCGAAGATATTTACTACATCGGTGATCTTATTCAGCGCACCGAAGTAGAACTGTTGAAGACTCCTAACCTCGGAAAGAAGTCGCTCACAGAAATCAAAGATGTGTTGGCTACTCGAGGACTTTCACTGGGTCTGCGTTTAGAAAACTGGCCTCCATCGAGCCTCAAGTCCGACGATCGCGCTGCTTAAGCAGTCCGTCTGAATAAGTATATATAAGGTAAAGAGTTATGCGTCATAGACAAAGCGGTCGCCAGCTAAATCGTAACAGTTCGCACCGTCAAGCCATGTTCCGTAATATGGCAATCTCTCTCGTCGAGCACGAGTTGATTAAGACAACGTTGATTAAGGCGAAAGAACTGCGTTCGGTCGCAGAGCCTCTTATCACTCTCGCCAAGGAAGACAGCGTGGCGAATCGCCGCCTTGCGTTCAATCGCACACGCGACAAAGCGACAGTGGGCAAGTTGTTCACTGAACTGGGTCCGCGCTACAAAGAGCGCCCCGGTGGTTACATCCGCATTCTTAAGTGTGGTCTGCGTGCGGGCGATAAAGCGCCAATGGCGTATGTCGAACTGGTTGGACGTCCAACCGGCGTTGACGCGGCTGAGAGCAGCGACGACTAAGCTCTTCAATGTAAGAGAAAGTGTTTAGCAGACGAGCCGAGTTTTTACTCGGCTTTTTTGTTTCTACGGTTTCGACACCGCTATAGCCATTGAATGGTGCTGCCCATTAGCGATAAGCTCAGCGGCGCACTCAAAAATTAATCCTATCGTTTCTGTACGGGGCTTCCATGTTTAATTCTTTTCATCCACCTGTGAGAACGCTCATGGGTCCTGGTCCGTCTGATGTTAACCCTCGCATTCTTGAGGCGCTCTCGAGGCCGACTATTGGTCATCTCGATCCTGCATTTATCGATATGATGGACGAAGTGAAGGCGCTGCTGCAATACGTTTTCCAGACTAAGAATGAGCTTACCTTGCCTGTTTCGGCCCCTGGCTCTGCCGGTATGGAGACGGTGTTTACGAATCTGCTCGAGCGCGGTGACAAGGCGATAATTTGCCAGAACGGCGTTTTCGGCGGCCGCATGAAGGAGAATGTCGAGCGCTGCGGTGCAGAGGCGGTGATGGTACAGGATGACTGGGGCACCGCGGTCGACCTCAACAAGGTCGAAGATGCGCTCAAAGCAAATCCCGATGCGAAACTCCTCGCATTTGTGCATGCCGAAACCTCAACGGGCGTTCGTTCGGATGCGAAGGCATTGTGCGCACTGGCGCGTCAGTATGATTGCCTCGCCGTAGTCGATGCGGTTACGTCTCTCGCGGGGATCGAACTTAAAGTAGACGAGTGGGGGATAGACGCTATTTATTCGGGGACGCAGAAGTGTCTTTCGTGTGTGCCCGGACTTTCACCCGTCTCCTTTTCAGAGCGCGCTGCACAGATAATTCGCGAGCGTAAGACGCCCGTTCAGAGCTGGTTCCTCGACCTTAATCTCGTCATGGGGTATTGGGGAGGAAGTGCCAAACGAGCCTATCACCATACGGCGCCGGTGAATTCGCTCTACGCGCTTCATGAATCCTTGGTGATAGTTCAGGAAGAAGGGCTCGAGCAATCATGGCAACGACATGCCGTGAATCATCGAGCTCTCGTCGCTGGCATTGAGTCGCTAGGTCTGAGCTTCGTGGTCGACTCTGCGTGCAGGCTACCGCAGCTCAATCTGGTGAGATTTCCGGAAACTGTCGACGACGCTGTTGTCCGCAGCGCACTACTTACCGATTACAGCCTCGAGATAGGCTCTGGACTTGGGGCGTTCGCAGGCAAGGTCTGGCGTATCGGACTCATGGGTTTCGCCAGTACTCAGGCGAACGTTTATCTGTGCCTCTCGGCGCTGGGTAACGTCTTACGCCAGCAAGGCCTCGACGTTGATCCCGCTGCCTCGGTGCTGGCGGCGAAGCAAACTTACTAGCCCTGACCCTTTTCTTAGTGCGCGAAAGTGGCTTTGCCGCGCGAGGATTACTCTGTGAATGACAAGCTCGAATTGCGCGACTGGATAAGCCTGCTCGCGCTCTCTGCTATTTGGGGTGCCTCGTTTTTCTTTTTGCGCGTTGCCGCGCCTGTGTTTGGCCCCGTGCCTCTTATTGCTGCGCGCGTTTTTTTCGGTTTCTGCCTGCTACTGCCCGTTTTCCTCTATCGCGGCCTTGGTTCGCAGCTGCGTGAGCACTGGCGCATCGTATTCATCATAAGCGCTGCGAACATGAGTTTTCCCTTTAGCCTGCTCGCCTATGCATCGCTGTCGCTCAACGCCGGTATTACCTCAATACTCAATGCCACGGTGCCGTTCTTTGCCGCGCTGATCGCATTTAGCTTTTGGTCAGTCAGGCTTACGCGCCTCGCGCTCGTTGGTATGGGTATTGGCTTTGGTGGGGTAGTGTTAATCGTGTTCGACCCCGCCGCTGTCGCTCTCGGTCGGCAAGCGGTGCTTGCGGTTGGCGCGGGCCTCGCGGCGTCGTTGCTCTACGGCATAGCCAGCAATCTTGCTCAGCACCGCTTACAGGGAGTGAGTGGTCTCACGGTCACCGTCGGCAGCCTTGGTTTTGCGACGCTGACCCTAGCACCTGTCGCGTGGCTACAGTGGCCCACCGAAGCTCCAAACAGCGCCATGTGGGCAACGGTAGTCGCCCTGGGTGCGCTGTGCACCGGCATTGCGTATCTCATCTTCTACAAGCTCATTAGTCGCATCGGCGCCGCGCGTGCACTCAACACGACGTTCATGGTGCCGGCGTTTAGTCTGCTTTGGTCGAGCCTTTTTCTCGACGAGCCGATTACCCTCGCGATGCTGGGCGGCTGCGGACTGATTCTCTTCGGTGTGGCACTGACCACGGGCAAGCTCAAGGCCTAATTCTATGTTTCCGGCCCTTAACGCGTGCAAATTCGGCACCTTTGCGCGTGCTTGTTTATTCGATTAAACCGATTGCCGTGGCTGCCAAAGAGTAAGCGCCAGCATCGGCCAGATCCCCAGATGGATCATCACGTCGGCGGTGTTAAACACATAGTGCCAGTAGGGGATGCCCTGTACGTCGATGAAATCGATGACGCTGCCGTAGACCCAGCGGTCCAGAATATTGCTCGCGCCGCCCCCAACGATCAGCCCGAAGCATAGATATTCTGCCCTTGCGAGCACCGCGCCGAACCACAGATACGCGCAGACTCCGGCCAGCAGCAGCACGCTGAAGAGGCCGAATAACCATCCCTGACCCTGAGCCATCCCGAACACGCCGCCGTGGTTGCGGACATGGGTGAAATTGAGCAGGGAATTAATCTGTACGCTGCTGCCCTCGGGGATGCTCGCATTGACCCAGTAGCCAATGAGCTGAGCGACGAGTAGGCACAGGCCAGCCGTTAGGATAAACAGGCGGAAATGACGCTGCGGTTTTGCTGCCAACTTCATTGCTTATTGCGCGTCCAGCAGGGCGAAGAAGCGTCGGAGCCGCGCCGCATTGGCACCCACATCACCAACCCCGACACGCGAGGTAGAGCGCGCGTTCACGACCACGTTATTGCTCTGCGTGCCGAATGTAATCACGATGTCGTCCTTAAATCGAAACCATAAAGTGGTGTCTGTCGCCTCGATGCGGCGGCTATCAAAGTCAGCAGAGACAATCTCCCAGCCGAGTGTCTCGACCGCATTCAGCGCGCGTCGATAAACATCTGCATGGCGCTCGTCGTACACCCGAGGAACCAGATCCGGATAGGCTTCTTTCGTGAGCGCTGCCAGTTCTTCGGCAGTGACGTTTTCAGCGCCACCATAAACGATGCTATTTGAATTTGTTCCGCGCAGCGGCACGATGTCGACGAACTGCGGCGGATAGTCTGTATCCGTGGTGATGTCATGGATCATGGGGTAGTTGACTCCGGCAGGCGGCCTAAAACTTTCCGGAATACCGTATCCAAGCGCTGCGGTTACGATGCCCAACCCTGCGTAGGTAATGAGCCTCCTTCTATCGTCATGTGCCATTAACATTGCAAATAGGCTCGAACCAATGCCGAGCGCGAGACAGCCCCAGAAAAGATAAGGCCCCGCGGTATTTGCCATGCGCAATATGCCGAGGCCGGTGCGGTAATCCCATGCCCCTAGCCATATTCCTGCAGCTGACGACAGAGTGAAGAGTCCAAGTCCAACACCCGCAAAAAGTACTAGCAAAGCGCTTAGGCGCAGCGGGACATCGAGCTTATTCGGTAGAGATGATTGTGCAATCGGGCTCATGACTAGCCTCCTGTGGGTGGTTATTGCGCTAAGCCTACAGGTTCGTCGGCATATTGCACTATCTTTGCGTCGCCATCCGCGGTGATCTCTACAATGCTATGACTGCAATTATGCATCGTCGGAGGTTCCCAGAAGCGATCCAGCGGTCGACCCTCGACATGACAAAGATAGGATTTGATTAGGGCGCCATGGCTTACGAGTGCGACTCGCTCGCCGGCATGTTCGGCGGCTATCGCGGCTACGGCTGCGACCGCTCTTCGTTGCAGGTCGTGAAAGCTTTCTGCACCCTGCACGGCGAATAGGTGCGGCTGTTCCCAAAAATGGCTGTAGGATTGAGGATCGCTCTCCGCGATATCTGCATAGAGGCTACCTTCCCAAGGGCCCAAATAGATTTCGCGCAGTTCATCGAGAAAGCGAACACCCGTGGCGGAGGGAAACGCGTGTTCGGTTGTCTGACGGGCACGCACGCTGCTGCTGCTGTAATGCGCCGCGTAGTCGATTGCGCGAAGGCGTTCGCCCAAGGCTTGCGCCTGACGGATACCGAGTTCAGTTAAGACCGAATCACTCTGGCCCTGTATACGTCTCTCTTCATTCCAATTGGTTTGGCCATGGCGGATAAGGTGAAGCTGCATGCGTTGATCTCTGATGTAGTTTGCGCCGGACCGGTTAAATCCGCTGCGTGAGTGGCTGTTTAGGTTTGTTGGCTATGTTCATGGTTTAGAGGGTTTTGAGGATCTCGTGCGTGCAACCGCGTCGAGCCAACCTGAATAATGCCGTGTTCGCCATTCCTCGGTCTGAACCTGCTGCCATGACGAGTCGAGCTGCCAACCCTGAGCTAGAGAATCGAGCGAGTCCACCAGCCCCAGCTGCAGGGAAGCCATAAAGGCAGCACCCAACGCAGTGGTTTCCACCAGAGTAGGGCGCTGCACGTCGCAGCCGAGCACGTCGGCGAGTTTCTGCATAACCCAGTCATTGTTTGCCATACCGCCATCGACACGGAGACTGTCTAATGTGGCACCATCGCCCCGTATTGCCTCGACTAAGTCGCGTGTTTGATAGCAGACGGACAATAAGCCTGCGGTGACGACTTCTTTGATTCCCGTATCGCGGGTGAGGCCGTAAAGCGCTCCGCGAGCTTCAGCGTCCCAGTAGGGCGCGCCTAGGCCGGTGAAGGCGGGCACGAGATAAACACTAAGGTCGTCGCCTGTCTCTATCGCGAGTGCCTCGCTTGCCGCAGCATCGTCAATTAGCCTCAAGCCATCGCGAATCCATTGCATCGTCGCGCCCGCCATAAAAATGCTGCCCTCTATCGCATAGCTAGCAGCGCCATTTAGGCGATAGGCGACTGTGCTAAGCAGCCGATGTTCCGAGCGCACGATGTCGGCGCCGGTGTTTATGAGCAGAAAACAGCCCGTGCCGTAGGTGCTTTTGGCCATGCCCGCCTGGAAGCAGCACTGGCCGAAGGCCGCAGCTTGCTGATCGCCAATCATCCCTGCGATCGGAATCGCAGCGCCGAAAAGTGAGGTATCGGTTGCGCCGAAGTCGGAGGCGCAGTCTTTGACCTGAGGCAGCAGCGAGGCAGGGATCGTAAAAAGGTCGAGAAGTCTCGTATCCCACTCCTGACTAGCAATGTTGAACAGCTGTGTCCTCGAGGCGTTCGTTGCGTCGGTGAAGTGGCTTTTGCCGCCGGTGAGACGCCAAAGCAGAAAGCTATCGACAGTGCCAAAGGCGAGTTCGCCAGCGTCGGCGCGGGTGCGTGCAGCGGGAACATTATCAAGCAGCCAGCGGAGTTTGCTCGCCGAAAAATACGCATCGATGAGAAGCCCTGTCGCCCCTTGCACCAAAGGTTCGTGACCCGCAGCTCTGAGTTCGTCGCAATAGCCTGCCGTGCGACGGTCTTGCCAGACGATTGCATTGGCGATCGGCTTGCCTGACGCTCTATCCCAGACCACCGTGGTCTCGCGTTGGTTAGTGATGCCTATTCCCGCGATGTCGTTCGCGTCGATCGGCGTGCCGAAACGCCGGCTGGCAGCCTCAATCGCGTCGTGACACGAGGCTAGCGTCGTCTCCCAAATTTCCTCTGCGTCGTGCTCCACCCAGCCGTTGTCGGGGAAATATTGAGTGAATTCATGTTGACCTACACCGACGATGCGAAAGGATTCGTCGAAGAGTAATGCGCGACTCGATGTGGTGCCTTGGTCAATTGCGAGAATGTATTTATTCATTGCTTGATTCTACCCGAAGCGTCGGAAGGTTAAAGAGTTGGTTGCAAGTTTACGTGTTGTGACTTGCCGCCGCTTTTGGGCAGATGCATGCCGCTAGCTATTGGCTTGCCGAGTCTGCGTGGTACACTCGGGCATTACTCGAAAAGCCCAGAAAATTCATCTGACTCGATCCGAGTCGCGACTTTACCAATCACAGAAAAAGACTCACAGAAAATACACAGTGACTGACGCATTGACCGACTCCCCACCTATCGTTGACCTGCTCGTTATTGGAGGCGGCATTAATGGCGCAGGTGTTGCGGCTGATGCTGCGGGTCGCGGCCTGTCGGTGATGCTCGTCGAAAAGGGGGATCTCGCCTCGGGTACTTCGTCTTGGAGTACCAAGCTTATTCATGGCGGCCTCCGCTATCTCGAATTTTACGAATTCGGCCTCGTGCGCAAAGCACTTTTGGAGCGAGATGTGCTGACCAAGGCGGCATCGCATATTATTCGACCGCTTGCCTTCAATATCCCGCAGCTGCCTCTCTCTCGTCCTGCCTGGATGCTCCGCGCGGGCCTTTTCCTCTACGATTTTCTCGCGAAAAGTTCGGTGTTTGAACACTCGCGCGCGATTCGCTTCGGCAGTGACAGTCCGCTTAGAGCAACGATTACCAAGGGCTTCGAGTATTGGGACGCGCAGGTTGATGACTCGCGACTCGTTGTGCTCAATGCGCAGCAGGCAGCCGCGCACGGCGCTGACATCCGCACGTATACCGAATGTGTCGCCTTGAAAGAGGGGCAAGCGCATTGGGCTGTTACGCTAAAAGATGTCATGAATGGAGGACAGCAGGAGGTCCATGCAAGGGCCGTCGTCAATGCGGCTGGGCCTTGGGTTGCGCGGTTGCTCGAAAAGCTGTTTGCCAAAAAGCCTCCGCTCGATACGCGCCTTGTGAAAGGCAGCCATATTGTTGTCCCGCGCCTCCACAGCGGCGATCAGGCATTTATGCTGCAACATTCTGACGGTCGCGTAATTTTCGTTATTCCCTATCTCGAAGACTATTCGCTCATCGGCACGACCGAAGCGGAGTTCGATGGAGTGCTCGAGACGGTGCAGATAGACGAAGATGAAATCGACTATTTAATCGAGGTTGCTAACAGTTACTTTAAGACGCAGCTGAGCCGCGACGACGTCATCTCGACCTACTCAGGCGTGCGGCCCCTGATCGACGAAGAAGGAAAAGACGCCACGAAAGTGTCGCGGGATTATCATCTTGAGCCACATAAAAGCACTGTGCCCTTGCTGTCGATTTATGGCGGCAAAGTAACTACCTACAGAACCCTGGCCGAAGACGTGATGAGGGCGCTGGCGCCTACGTTTCCGACGATGGGTGCGCCTTGGACGAAGCTGGCTCCACTTCCCGGAGGCAATTACTCCAAGCTGTTTGGCGGCACAAATGGGGAGCGTGAAAGTGGGCGCGATGCAGGAGCTAGTGCTCAGGCTATTGCAGAGACTAGCGCAGAGGATGAAGCGACCTTGTCGGCACTGCTCTCTGCGCAAGCACCATGGCTGCAAGCCTCGCTTCTTAAGCGCTGGCTTCAGACTTATGGAACCGAAACCCAAACGCTTCTCGGTGATGCAAGCGCCGCTTCAGATCTAGGGATGCATCTAGGCGCAGACCTCTACTCACGGGAGGTCGACTATTTGATTGCCCACGAGTGGGCGCGCAATGCGGACGATATACTCTGGCGTCGGACCAAGTTGGGTTATTTGTTCGACGAGCGCGCGAAGGCAGCGCTTGATGATTACATCAAGAACGCTCGCGGCGCTGTGGCGAAGGGAGCAAAGTAGAGAAGATGCTTCGCCTTGCTAACATTGCTCGTCGTGTCGACTCGCATAATGCGCTGCAGGACATCAGTCTCGAGCTTAAACGGGGCGAGCTCAACATTTTGCTTGGCCCTACGCTGTCGGGCAAAACCTCGCTCATGCGCGTGATGGCAGGTCTTGATCGTCCTGATTCGGGTGAGCTCACCTTTGACGGCGAGTCGGTAATCGGTGTGCCTGTGCAGAGGCGCGAACTCGCCATGGTCTATCAGCAGTTTATCAACTACCCTTCACTGAGCGTGTACGAAAATATCGCTTCGCCGCTTCGTGTGGCGGGTTTGGATAAGCAGGAGATCGAGACGCGTGTCGCACAGGCGGCTCAACTGCTCAAACTCGAGCCTTACCTGAATCGCAAGCCGGCTAACCTGTCTGGCGGCCAACAGCAGCGGGTCGCACTGGCGCGCGCACTGGTTAAGCGCGCCTCGCTTGTCTTACTCGACGAACCCCTCGCCAATCTCGACTACAAACTGCGCGAAGAGCTGCGCGCCGAGCTGCCGATGTTGTTTGCTGAGCTTGGTGCCGTATTGGTCTATGCGACCACTGAACCCAGCGAAGCGCTGGTTTTAGGCGGCAAGACTGCCTGTCTCAATCGGGGCAGGGTAGAGCAGTTTGGACCGACGCTCGATCTCTATCGTGATCCCGATACCCTCATGGCGGCGCGCCTTTTCTCCGATCCGCCGCTTAATAGTCTGGCGCTCAGTCGTGGCAATGGAGGTCTGCGTTTCGCGGGTGCCGAGCAGGCACTTCCCGCAGCTGTGACAGCTGAGCTAGTGAACGCGTTGCCCGCTGACGAAGTTGAGTCGACACTTACGCTCGCCGTGCGCGGTCATCATCTGCGGCTTGGGTCTGACGTTGCGCACGCCAGCGAGCCTAGCACACGTGAATCACTAATCGAAATTCGTGGGACCGTCGATGTCACCGAAATCACCGGCTCCGAAAGTTTCGTGCACTTCACTTTTATGGGGCAGCCATGGGTTGCCTTGCTCGATGGCATCCACGCTCTTCCCGGAGGCGCTGCGATAACGCTCTACGCGCGGCCGCATGACTGTTTCTTGTTTAACACCCAAACCGGCAAGCGCGTGCGCAAACTGAGCGGAGGCGAATAGGAGCATGGCGAGCATACACCTAAAAAATCTCGGTCATCGCTACGCCGCTTACGATGCAGGGTCAGATAACCCTTACGCGCTGAACCCGCTCGATCAGGTGTGGGAAGACGGCGGCGCCTATGCGCTGCTCGGTCCGTCTGGCTGCGGAAAAACCACACTACTGAATATCATTTCTGGGCTTTTACGGCCGAGCGAAGGACGCGTGCTTTTCGATGGCGAAGATGTCACCGATCTGAGCACTGAGCGTCGGAATATCGCGCAGGTTTTTCAGTTTCCCGTTGTCTACGACACGCTTACCGTTGCTGAAAACCTCGCGTTTCCGTTACGAAATCGGGGTATGGAGAGCACAACGATTGAGGCGCGTGTAGCAGAGACCCTCACGATGCTCGGATTGGAAGGACGCGCGAACGAGCGCGCGCGCAGCTTAAATGCCGACGACAAACAGAAAATTTCGTTGGGCCGCGGGCTCGTGCGAACCGATGTCCGCGCGATTCTGTTCGACGAACCGCTGACGGTTATCGATCCACACCTTAAGTGGCAGCTGCGCACCGAGCTCAAAAAAATACACGAGCGCTTCAGTCACACGATGATTTATGTGACACATGATCAGACTGAGGCCTTAACCTTCGCCGACAAAGTGGTGGTTATGAATGCGGGCTCTATTCTCCAAGTAGGCACGCCGGAGCAGCTATTCGACAGACCGCGGCATACCTTTGTTGGTACATTTATCGGCTCACCAGGCATGAATGTTTTGCGCTGCACATTCGATGGCGAAGCAGCCGTAGTCGACGGTGTGAAACTACCGCTCGACGAGGCGACGATCAAAGCAGCGCATGCTCGGGGGTTAGCGACGAGTGGGGTTTCGTTAGAGGTAGGCGTAAGACCCGAGTCGCTGCTTGTAGTTGGGGCAGGGGTGAATACAGACGACGACCCGCATTATGTCAGGGTCGACGTGCTAGGTGTGGAAGATTTAGGCAGACACTCACTCGTGCGTCTGCGGTTGGGAAACCAACTACTTTGTGCGCTGCATCCTGAGGGCGCTGCAATTCCCGAGGCAGCCGCGCTACGCTTCGACCCTGCGAGGACGTTGCTCTACGCAAACTCGCTGCTAGTTGAAGCAAACGGTTAGGAAGTCCTTTAGAGAGAGCGAATGAAAGTACAAAATAATAAAGCGTGGCTCATGGTGCTTCCAATGCTTCTGCTGGTTGCAGTGAGCGCAATCATCCCGCTGATGACAGTCGTTAACTATTCGGTACAAGACACTTTCGGCAATAACGAATTTTTCTGGGTTGGCACCGAGTGGTTTCATGAAGTCCTCGCCTCGGAGCGATTCCATAATGCGCTGCAGCGCACACTGCTGTTCTCGGCGCTCATTCTCGCGATCGAAATTCCGCTAGGCATTGCCATCGCGCTAGCGATGCCGCGGCGCGGCATCGCAGTCTCGTTCTGTCTCGTGCTCATGGCGCTGCCGCTGCTTATTCCTTGGAATGTTGTCGGCACTATTTGGCAAGTGTTTGGGCGCGTCGACATCGGTCTATTAGGCCATGGCCTTGCGAGTCTGGGCATCGACTACAACTACACGCAGAATACTTTCGATGCTTGGGTTACGCTGATTATCATGGACGTATGGCACTGGACGAGCCTTGTCGTGCTGCTGTGCTACTCGGGCTTGGTGTCCATTCCCGAAGTCTATTATCAAGCGGCACGTATCGATGGCGCATCGCGCTGGGCGATCTTTCGGTTCATTCAATTGCCTAAGATTAAGCGCGTGCTGCTAATCGCAGTGCTGCTGCGATTTATGGACTCGTTTATGATTTATACCGAGCCATTCGTGGTGACTGGCGGCGGGCCGGGTAATTCAACAACGTTCCTTTCGATAGACCTCGTGCAGATGGCGGTAGGTCAGTTCGACCTCGGCCCCGCAGCGGCGATGTCGCTGATTTATTTCTTGATCATTTTGCTATTGAGTTGGGTCTTCTATACGGTCATGACGAGCCTCGATAACGATGCCGCGTCAGAGCAGGGGAGGCACTAGTATGCGCAAGATCGACTCAGTAGGATCGGCCTCAACCCTCGCAGCAAGTTCAGGTAGCGGGGTACAAAATTCGCAAAAAAGCGAGCGTAACTGGTTCAAGATCGCGGTTGTCTGCACGTATATTCTTTTCTTAATGTTGCCGATTTACTGGTTGCTCAACATGAGCTTTAAGACTAATCAGGAAATCCTCTCGACTTTTTCGCTCTGGCCGCAGAATTTTACCTTCGACAATTACGCGACTATTTTTACCGACCCCACGTGGTATAGCGGTTACATCAATTCGATGATCTACGTGGTGATGAATACGGTCATCGCGCTCTCGGTTGCATTGCCCGCCGCGTATGCGTTTTCGCGCTACAAATTTCTCGGCGACAAGCACCTGTTCTTCTGGCTGCTGACTAATCGTATGTCGCCGCCAGCGGTATTCGTGTTGCCTTTTTTTCAGCTCTATTCCGCCTTTGGCCTGATCGATACGCACATCGCCGTGGCGCTCGCACACTGCCTGTTTAACGTCCCGCTCGCGGTGTGGATATTAGAAGGCTTTATGTCGGGCGTGCCCCGCGAAATAGACGAAACTGCGTATATCGATGGCTACTCGTTTCCCCGTTTCTTCACAAAAATTTTCACGCCGCTCATAGCGTCGGGCATCGGCGTGGCCGCATTCTTCTGCTTTATGTTTAGCTGGGTTGAGTTGCTGATTGCGCGTACGCTAACGGTCACCGACGCAAAACCGATTGCTGCGGCGATGACGCGAACCGTGTCGGCATCGGGTCTCGACTGGGGCGTTCTCGCTGCGGCGGGTATCCTGACGATAATCCCCGGCGCCCTCGTTATTTACTTTGTGAGGCACCACATCGCCAAGGGCTTCGCACTAGGGCGAGTTTAGAACGTATATTCTAGATATGCGCGTATCGCTCTCGGCTCGAATACGTGGAAATGGCGATCTTCGACTGGCGCAGCCTCGCCGCGCAGCTGAGATTCGTAGAAGTACTGAATGTCGCGATCAGTCGAGTCGAGCATGTTCAACGCATCGACGGTGATGCTAAGCCTATCGTTAAAGGCATAGCCGAGTCGCGCGTTAAGCAGCGTGCTGCCCTCGGCGTCGACGCCGCCATCGAGTTTGTAATCGCCGAAATGGCGCAAGCGCAGGTAGCCGTGAAAGCCATCGCCGCGTTGGAAACCGATACCGCCGCTTACTACATGCTCGAGCGCCCCTGGAATATCATCGAATCCATCAATTGGCGTCTCGAAGCGAGAATTGGCGTAGGCGTACTCGAGGTCAACCGACCAACTGTTGCCGATCTGATAGTAACCTGTGAGTTCTAGTCCGTGCCGCTCACTGCCCACGCCGGTATCTTCGGTGTTGCCCGCGTCGCCGACGAATAAAAGCTCCGAGTCGATATCGATTTGCCACAGGACCAATGACGCGTTTAGGCGCTCGGTTAGGAAGAGTCGCGCGCCGATTTCAGAGCCGAGTGTTTTAACTAAAGGGTCAGCCGCGTCGATGGATTCCCCGCTTACTGGGTCTAACCGGCTGATCACGCCGCGAGCGTCGTTACTGTGAAAACCTTGGCCGATATTGGCATACAGTTCGAGCGAGTCGTCGACGGTATAGATTAAACCGAGTGAGCCGGTCACCATGCCGTCGTGCTTTTTACCGGTATTCGCTGCGAGCGTGGCAGGGTCCGCCGCGGCAAGCGCGGTCACATCGAAGTCGAATCGGTCATAGCGCAGTCTAGTCGCGCTGCGCAGATTTTGCGTCCACTGTGCCTCGCCGGACCAATAGGCAGACACGCTTGCCTGGTCGACGCGGTCGAAGCGGATATCGCCTAGAAACGCACGGTCACGGGTGCTGCGCAGGCCGACGCCCGCGATATCGTCGATCCGAAGCTGTGCGCCGAAGGTGTTGCCCACAGGTATCGAACCTAGCTCGAAGCTAAGATCCTGCTCGAGTTGCCCGCCCATGACGCGTCTATCGTCGAGTTGCTGAAACTGATCGCCATCGGGTTCGATAAAATAGCTAAAGTTTGAATAGAGATTCATGCTGTAGTCGATCGCATAGGCGCTCGCCCGCACCGCACCGAGGGCATTGCGCTCGCGCCAGCTGCCCGACAGGCTGTAGCGAGAGGATTCGCCTCCAACCGTGGTATCGATCGAGCCGAAGTCGCTCATCAAGCCTGCCCGCACGGCACGTTCTGGAATCTGATCTGCGGAATTCCACGTGTTGTCATAGCCCATAAAGGTGATATCGACACCGGATTCTGCCGTGCCCCAGCTCTGCTTAAGCCACAGATTTTTGCGATCGACGTCTTCGTCGATGCTTTCCCAAGCGCCTGCGTAGTCCTGCTGCTCGACGCCATAGATAAACGTGCCGCCCGCAGCGTCGGCGCTGCCAGTCAGCAAGGCGCGGCGAAAGCCGAAGTCCCCGCCGCCTATCGACAGGCGCGTATCGACGGGCTGGGCAGAGACGTTGATGCGTGCTGAACCAGCGCCGGCGAAGTCGCCGCTCGCGGCGTCGTAGGAGCCTTTGGTGAATTCGATACTGCCAATCAGCTCGGGAATCAGAAAGTTGAGATCGGTGTAGCCCTGTCCGTGGCCATGGCTGCGCATATTCACCGGCATGCCGTCCACTTGGGTTGCGAAGTCCGTGCCGTGATCCAGATTAAATCCACGCAGGAAGAACTGATTCGCCTTGCCGCTGCCGCTGTGCTGCGTCGCGACCAAGCCCGGTACGGTCTCGAGTACTTCGCCGACGCGCAGCAGAGGCCGAAGATCGAGTTCCTGCTGGGATATCTGCCCCTGTGACGCTGAAGTCGCGGAGCCGACAAGATTGAGCTGACGGCCAACCACCGATAGCTCTTCGATGCCCAGTTCTTGAGCCTGTGAGGCTGAGCTGCAGGCGAATCCGATAGCGAGGGTCAGCGGGAGTAAGGGATGCGGTAGGTTACTTGCAAAATTCACATTGGCTCTCCTAGCCTGACGCCTCTAGCAATCACGCTAAATCGAGTGGCGGGGCAACTTTAAAGTCGTCTTAACTCAGGAATTATTAGGGGTGGCGGAGGTTACTACAAGGGAATGCGTGTGATAAATGTTTGCTCTATGATCTAAATAGCTTTTACAGGCTTCGTCAGGTCTAATTTGATGACTAGGTCGCGCGAACCCTTTGGCATAATTACGCTCATCCGATGGTAAAACTCTCTTTAAGCTAAAACGAGGATAGATCAATGAAAAACGAGACCTGGCGAGTTGGGCTGCACTGGCAGCAGCAGCACCGCTGGCCTCAACCACAGATTCCGGAAGATCTTTTGGTTCCCGAAATGGACCTATCGCATAGATACCCGGTTTGCTGCTTTCAAGCGGGTTGAATTGGG